>JAHQVI010000167.1 GCA_019634405.1 Hyphomicrobiales bacterium | reverse complement strand
CGGTCCGATGTTCTTTTGTTGAAGCATCGGATTGACCCGAAAACCGGTGCCCACTTTTCGGTCCGATGTTCTTTTGTTGAAGCATCGGATTGATCCGAAAACCGGTGCCCACTTTTCGGTCCGATGTTCTTTTGTTGAAGCATCGGATTGATCCGAAAACCGGTGCCCACTTTTCGGTCCGATGCTATAACCGCCTCCATATGATGAACACCCGCAGGAGAATAGCTGCGGGTGTTTTTTGTATACACATTTTGATCTTGTTAACTATTCATTAACCACTGGCGCGCGACAATCCGAATCAAATGGAAGAGCGTAAGGCCGTCTTGATTCACAAAGCGCCAGCATACGGCGTCGGATCAGACGGAGACGGAATCCCGGAAATAACAAAATCCGGGATATGCGGCGCAGGGGCCTGACTATGCAACATGGCAATTTTTGCAGCTGACCGAAAATCCTTCGGACCGGCTGTTTTTGCATGCGCAAGTCAAACACGCATCTGCGCGCGCATGGGACGGAAGCAGCAATGCTTCCAGTATTACTGCGGAGAAACAGGCTGATAAGGCCCTCGAAGCAGCACGAACCGTAATGGAGAAAAAAGGATGCTGAATAATGTGCTCAAAGCATGTGTAGAGCGTTTTGAACAGCATCAAGATGTGGGGTTGTCTCTCCTGAAACGTACCGCGGGTCAGATAAAAACAATGCAGTTGTTTTATCTCCATCCGCCTAGTCCGAAGGCGTAAATTCAGCGTTGTTCAATCATGTGATTGACAGAAGTTGGAGACCGGCCCGGCAACGGCCGGTTTCTTTCTTCGTCTGCCCATCATGCATTGTCATATCGGTAAAATTACTCAGCACCAGGCAGTGCTTCAGCCCGAAGCTCGATACGAACTCATTCAAATGAAATGGTGGGCGGTGAGAGGGTCGAACTCCCGACATCCTCGGTGTAAACGAGGCGCTCTACCACTGAGCTAACCGCCCCAACATCGTGATCACAATCTACAATCACGAACGGAGATGATTGTCTATCAGTTTACGTCAGAATTCAAAATCAGGTTCGATATTCCGGTGTTTCGCGTCAGACGCGATCTGACGATGGCGCACATTATCAGATAATTCGCGAGACGCAACACAGGTCAGACGCCGAGATAAAAAAAAGCATTTTTCCACTGAGGCGTCACCCAAGAATTAGACAAGCCGCCCAATCACAGGCGGCTTGAGACAATTTCTCTAATCACACAGGCGCGAGCGTGTCAGCCAGCCTGGATATTGTCGACGGCGATCTTGCCAGTACGGGGGTCTTCACGCGTATCGAAACTGACTTTCTGGCCTTCATTCAATGCAGGCAAACCCGCACGTTCCAACGCAGTTGCGTGAACGAAGACGTCCTTGCCGCCATTGTCGGGCTGAATGAAGCCGTAGCCCTTTTGCGTGTTGTAGAATTTCACGACACCGGTATTCATAAGTTGTCCTTACCAAGTATAGAAAGTTTCCTTTGGCAAACATGCAGATCGCCGCATATTTCCAGCCAAATCTCGAAAATGAGTGGGGATTTGCACGCGCACCTATTCTAATCAAGGCGATACGGCCTAATCGTCCGGCCCAAAGTCGATGAGCGCAATTTAAGGCTAATATTTTCGCCTGACAAGAGAGGAAAAGTGATTTTCGAAGAAAACCTACGCATATTTAGTCAATAAACTGTCTTTGAACTTAGAAAATTGCTAGGCAAGAGCAAATTTGGCCTGAATTATGATGTTTTTTAGCATTCGCAACACTTTGATGCAGTGCAAAATATAATAGGTAATGCATATTACCCTATTTTTTGAACACTCTGCTATTCGCATATTTTAGACGCGAAAATGCGTTACCCGTCTCTGTTTCTGAACTTGAAGAAGGCCCATGGTAAAAGGCGCCAGGCGCTTGTTATTTATGCTATTCAGACGAAAAATCGGCTCGTTCTGGTCAATTTCGGAACACGCATTTGTCTGGACCAGGCCAACTCAGACGCCCGGTCTGTTAAGTTTCAGCCGGGCGAAATAAAAGGGAGACTATCCATGAAAATCCGTGCCGCAATTTGCGCCTTCGCTCTTCTCATCGCGCCCGCAACGGCGCTGGCGGAAAAAGCCGATGTCGTTGGCGTGGAGGTTCGCCAGGAAAGCCCAGGCGTGTACCGCTTCAACGTCACAGTAAAATCCGATGATACGGGCTGGGAAAAATATGCCGACAAATGGGAAGTCCTCAGCCCGGATGGCGAGATCCTCGGGGAGCGCATCCTGTTGCATCCGCATGAAAACGAGCAACCCTTTACACGCAGTCTTAGCGGCGTTGCGATTCCGGCAGGCGTTACAAGCGTGCGTATCCGCGCTCATGACAAAATTGAAGGCTATGGTGGCAAGGAAATGACGGTCGAACTGCCGGATTGAACCATCCAAAAGATAATTCATAATTACAGGCCGTTTTACATATGGAGGAAATTTACGCTATAAGCCACCTTTAGCGTAACCTGGAGCGGAATCATGCGAGTTCTGGTTACCGGGGCCGACGGTGTTATCGGCGAACGTCTTCTCAGGTTTCTTCTGGAGGAACCGGCGCTCAGCATTGAGGGAGAGCGCCCCGAAAAGATCGACGAAATCATCCTGGCGTGCCGGTCGGGTGATTCCCTGCGCTACACAGTAGACCCGCGATTGACGATCAAGAGCGGGAATATTGGCGACCGGTCATTTCTGAAACGACTGTTCGATAAACGGGTCGACAGCGTTTTTCATCTGGCCTCTACACCCTCCGTCGAAATTGAGGAACATTTCGAAACCGGCTTTCCCGGCAATTTTCACAGCACCTGCGACATGCTGGAGCTGTGCCGTCAGCAGAACAACAGACCTCGCGTCATATTCGCCAGTTCCATCGCCGTTTTTGGCGGTCCGCTGCCACACAAGATCGATGACAATCATAGCCGCACGCCGCAAAACTCCTATGGCACAGCCAAGGCCATTGGCGAACTGCTCATCGATGACTATACGCGCAACGGCTTCATTGACGGGCGCAGCCTGAGACTGCCCTTCGTGATCTCCCGCCCGACAGCACAACCCAATTCGATACCGGACCGCATTGGCGCAATTCTGCGCGAACCGCTGCTTGGCCGGAATGTCGTTTGTCCGTTCCGCCCTGAAACATCGGTGCCTGTGGCGTCGGTACGCAATGCGGCCCGGTCTTTGCTGCGCATGCATCAGGTCCCCTCGGACCGTTTCGGCCATACGCGAGCACTGAATATGCCCGCGCTTACCATTGTCATGTCTGAACTCGCCGATGCGGTTGCGCAGGTCAACTATCCGGGAATACGCGGCACGGTCATGTGGGCACCGGAGGAAGGGCTTCAGGACATTGTGGATTGCTGGCCGTCAGCCATTCAGGCCGATGAAGCGCAAAGGCACGGCCTGCGCGCAGAAAACAACGCCAGCGAAATCCTTGCCAATTTCATCGAAGATTACAATCCGCTGGAGCCGCAGGGCAAACCCTTGCTTGCAGTGGTCTGACCGGCGGTGACGTGATTGGCCGGTGAGACTATTTGAAAATACCGGCCAGAAAATTCCTGCTCATCTGGATGCCTTCCGGATCAATGCCGTGCGGAAGGCCCGGGCGCACATGACATTCAACCGGCAGTCCCGCCGCACCCAAAGCCGCCCGAGCCTGATGCAGCGCCTCAACGGGGAGAACATCATCCTGATCGCCATGCACCAGCAGGACCGGCGGGTGGGATGTGATATCGGCCTTCAACCGGTTCGGCTCGACCAGCATGCCGGAAAATCCAACGATCCCCGCCATCGTCTTTTTGCGGCGCAGCCCGACATGGAGCGCCATCATCGTGCCCTGGCTGAAACCGACAAGCGCCAAAGCCTCGTCACTCAACCCATATTTTTCGAGCTGCTCGTCAAGATAGGCATTCAGGTCCGGGCCGGCTTTCTGCACGCCGCGCCAGCGCTCATCCATGTCCCGCATCGTCAACTCGAACCACTGACGCCCGCCAAACGGGTTGGCGGCGCAAGGCTCGGGAGCATGGGGCGAAAGAAATACCGCGTCCGGCAGAACAGCGCGCCAGTCGCTTGCCAGCGAAATCAAATCGTTCCCGTCCGCGCCATAGCCATGCACGAGGCAAACGATCTGTTTCGGATCGCCGCCCGAGGCGGGCAGGATGCTGGGACCATCAAGTTTGCGAACGGCATCGGTCATTCTACATCTCCGGCTAAAGCGCTCATTGCATTGCAATCCTAGCGGTGCATATTGCAGAAAAAACCCTTCGGGGAAAGTCAAAGCCATGTCCGACCCAATGCCTGTATTGCGCTTTGCGCCAAGCCCGAACGGCTATCTTCATCTCGGGCACGCCTATTCCGCGCTGTTTACATGGCGGACGGCGGAAGCCATGAACGGACAATTCCTGATCCGAATCGAGGATATCGACACGAGCCGGGCGCGCGTTGAATACGAGGCCGCAATTTTTGACGATCTGGCCTGGCTGGGCATTTCATGGGAGCAGGCTGTGCGCCGCCAGTCGGAGCATCTCGCCTTCTATTCGGATTATCTTGGCCAGCTTTCCGCTCTTGGCCTCATCTACCCCTGCTTTGCGACAAGACGCGAGATCGCCATCGCCGCCAAAGCGCGCAGCACCCCGCCTTCGCGTGATCCCGATGGCGCTTATCTTTATCCCGGTCTGCACAAAAATATGCCGGATGAAGAACGACAGGCGCGCATTGCATCAGGGCAATCCTATGCGCTGCGGCTGGATATGGAAAAGGCGATCGCCCGCGCCAACGCCATGAATGGCGGGCCGATCTGTTTTCGTAGCCTCTCCCCCGATGATAAGGGACTGCCCGTTTCAACTTCTACCGCGCGGCCCGAGCGCTGGGGCGATGTCGTGCTCGCAAGAAAGGAAACCCCGGCAAGCTACCATCTCGCCGTCGTGGCCGATGATGCGCTTCAGGGTGTAACCCATGTAACGCGGGGCGCCGACCTTTTGGCGGCAACGGACATTCACCGGCTTTTGCAAATATTGCTGAATCTGCCCGAACCGGTCTATTGTCACCATCCGCTCGTCCTCGATGAAACTGGCCGCAAGCTATCGAAATCTCATGGAGACAAGAGCCTGCAAAGCTTGCGCGCGGAAGGACGGACGCGGGAAGACATCGTCCGGCTTGCCGGTCTGCCCCGCGATTGAAACAGCACGAACGCCGATATGAAACGAGAGGCCACTCCCGCCCAATGAAACGCCGTTTTTCAGAGAGATTCCATGATGGCCGTGAAGCCTTTCTCCGTGCGCGCCGCCGTTCGGTGCCATTCCGTGTGCTGATTCCCAATATTGTGACGCTGCTCGGGCTGTGTGTCGGACTGACGTCGATCCGCATGGCGCTTGAGGGACGTTTCGAACATGCTCTGATCGCGATCGGCGTCGCAGCCGTGCTGGACGGGGTTGACGGGCGGATGGCGCGGCTGCTCAAGGCGTCTTCCCGCTTCGGCGCTGAACTCGATTCGCTCTCCGATTTCGTTTGTTTCGGCGTGGCTCCGGCGGTGGTTCTGTATCTATGGGGCTTCACGGAAGCGGCAAGCCTTGGGTGGATCATCGTTCTGATATTTGCGGTATCGGCGGCCTTACGGCTGGCCAGATTTAATGTCGCGCTCGACGAGCCGAAAAAGCCGTCCTGGGAGCAGGCATTCTTTGTCGGCGTACCGGTCCCGGCGGGGGCGATTCTCTTGCTGTTGCCGCTCTATCTCGAAGGGTTGGGACTGCCCAAGGATTGGCTGGTCCTGCCGTTGCTCAGCATCTACGCAGTTGTCATTGCCGCCTTGATGGCGAGCCGGTTGCGGACATTTTCCGGCAAGCTGGCCGGGCAGCGCATTACACCGGACTATATCGCACCGGTCGCAGCGCTGGGCGTTGTGATCGTGGCGACGCTGGCGACCTATCCCTATCTCAGCGTCACACTGGGTTGTATCGCCTATCTGTCGCTTATCCCGATGAGCGTGAAACGCTATGAAGAGGCGAAAGACCGCTACATGACAATCGAACCGCCCAATCCGCAGCAAAGAGCGTCTCAAGCCCCGCACATGTCCACCGGACAGGATACGAAGACGTCTCAATAACAATCCGCTTGCGACCTTGCCGACGGATCGCCCCTATTCAGCAAACATCCGCTTCCGCGAGCAGGAAAGGCTGGTCCTCCCGGGGCGTTCTTTGGGGCTGCTCGGCAGCGTTTTTCTGCTTGTTCGTCTTACCCGGCGCGACGGCAAATGCGTAGGGCCACTCCCCGTTGCGCGCGATCGCCATCATATGTTCGTATGCCGCATCCAATGCAGATTGATAGTGCTCCGTGTCAAAGAACTTTGCCGTTTGCCTTGCATTGGCGAGTCGCACCCGCAACTGCTTCAGGCTTCTTGGATTGCATGTCAGCATTCGCGCAGCATGCTCATAATGTTCGAGGGCATGCGTGATCATGTCTCGCAGACCGCAAGCGCTCAGCATACTGCCCGACAGGCGCGAAGCCATCGTCTCGCCGGCACAGGTCAGCACCGGGACGCCGGATGCAAGCGCGTCGGCAATCGCAACCGTGGAACTTGACGGCGTTGTATCGAGATAGAGATCGGCAAACGGCAAGCGAGCCAGATGCATGTTCCGCGCACGAGACGGCGCAAAGACCAGTCGCGCCGGATCAACGCCAAGCGCCGCCGCGTTTCGTTTCAGATTCGCGGTCGCCGCGTCATTGTCATCCAGAAGCCAGAGGACACTGCCGGGCGTATTCTTCAAAATGCCTGCCCACACTGCAAAGCAATCGGCCGAGATGGTCCGAACGGGATTGAAGCAGCAGAACACAATGCCGTTTTCGGGCAGTCCAAGTGCGTGCCGGTCCATCGCTTCCGCGGATTGCGGGATAACGCCGGTTGGCATGGCGACCATTAAACATTCTGCAAGCTGAACAATTTTCTCATTGAAAAACGGTTGTTGGTCGAGCGCGGTGATATAGGGGTCGCCGACAATGTAATCGACAAATTCCGCTCCCATTGTCGCCGGATAGCCGAGATAGCTG
>JAHQVI010000166.1 GCA_019634405.1 Hyphomicrobiales bacterium | reverse complement strand
TCACCTGGGGCGTGCTCGACAAGCTGCTCGAAGATGAGCGTGTCAAGATCGAGGCCATCAGCGGAACCAGCGCCGGCGCGATCAATGGCGTGGTGCTTGCCGACGGCCTGATGCGCGGCGGTCCGGATGCAGCGCGCGATCGTCTGCGTATGTTCTGGGACAAAGTTGCTGAAAAAGCCGCCTTTTCGCCATTTCAAAGCAATCCGCTGGAAGCTCTGTACGGCAATTGGAGCATCGCATGGTCGCCAGTTCACGCCTGGTTCGACGCGCTGTCGCGCTCGCTTTCGCCTTACAAATTCAATCCGCTGAACATCAATCCGCTCAAGGACATCATCGAAGAGCTGATCGACTTCGAGGCGGTTCGTAACTGCCCGGATTTCAAGCTGTTCATTTCCGCAACGGATGTCGAGACGGGACGGGTCCGCGTATTTAGCGGAGAGGAGCTATCCGCCGACTCGGTCATGGCTTCAGCATGCTTGCCGAATTTGTTTCAAGCCGTGGAGATTGATGGCAAGCATTATTGGGACGGCGGCTATATGGGCAATCCCGTCCTGTTTCCGTTCTTCTATACCAGCCGTTCCGACGATATCGTCATCGTCCAGATCAATCCGGTTGAGCGCAAGGGCGTTCCCCGCAGCTCGCGCGAGATACTCGACCGCATCAACGAAATCTCCTTCAACGCCAGCCTGTTGCGAGAATTGCGCGCCGTCGAATTCGTGCAACGCCTGCTGGCTGACCACTCCATTGACAGCGAGCGTTATCGCGATCTGAAACTGCATAGCATTGCGTTGCATGACGATGAAAAATCATTCAGCGCCATGAGCAAGCTCGATGCAAACAGGCTGTTTCTGCAGAACTTGTTCGATCACGGACGAAAGTCCGCCGACGCCTTCCTCAGCTGCCATTATGACGCGATAGGCCGCCATTCGACGGTCAATATCCGCCGCATGTTTGAAGGGGACGGATATGACGACGCGCTGATGTGATCACTCGGCGGGCTGTCTTTGCGCTGTAAGATCAACGTCGGCCGGATCGATCGGCGGCACACTGACGGATTGTCCCGGATGCCCCACCGGTTTCATCTTTTTGGGCAGCGTGTCGGGCGCCAGGGCTCCAAGCGAGAAATAGATCCGCAGGAGATCGTCAACCTTCAGCTCCGGAACCGGCACGACACAATGCTCCGGCACCAGCACAAGACCGCCAGTCATCGGAACCGGCGCCGTCGGCAGATAAATCATCTTCCGTGGTTCATCGCCAATATAGAAAGTCTCCTGATTCGCGAGCAGCGCCAGCACGTCGACACCATTCTCGCCGCCGCCGAAACGGCAGGACACCACACTCATTGCCGAGAAATCGCCAGTGGTCTTATCCGTCGCCAGACGAACGACCCGGGAAACGGGGTTATAAATCGTGCGGATGATCGGCAGCTTGGTGAAGATACGGTCGATGGAGCGTTCCATGCTCTTTTTGGCAGCGCTGCGGGCGATCAGGCCCAGAAACCAGATCCCGACCAGAGCGATTAGCGCGCCGAGAAAAAAGGAAAGAGTTTCATAGCCTTCGCCAAGGATTGTGGTGCCACCGGTCGTCAGCAGATCGCCGAGAAATGTCCCCGGTCCCAACGCCGCGCGCAGCATGTCGATAAACCATGCGACGATCAGCACGGTCAGTACGACAGGCAACAGCAATACGAGTCCGGCCAGAAACGTCGTCGTGATGCTATTGCGCCAAAGCCTAATAAGAATGTTCATGCATCATAAACCCGCAAACCATGTTCACCAAATATTACATAATTTCGATTCAATTGTCCTGATTTTGTGCGCAGCAGCAATATTGTACAGCGTGCTGTTGCTTTGCAGTATTCTTATGATTATGAATTATACCACACTTCGGCGGACAGTTTGATGGACGCTCGATACTCAGCGCTTAACTTCGCAACGAGATAACAAATGAACATAATTGTTCGCCCCAATGGATCACGAAGTGGTGATCCAACCTCGTTTCATAAATTTATTATTATATAACAATGATTTAGCTAGGACGGTCGAGAAAATTTGAATGGGGCTCTGCGCCTGCGCCCTCCGCAGAAGACTGCGGAGGGCTTGGTTGTCTGGCTACCGAAGACGGTTCGGACACAGTAAGAGCGGCGCTATCCTCGACATGACCGCAAGAGGCGACGCCAACATTCTGCTCGGCACTGGTCTCGTCAGAACTTCGCGCGGTGTGTTGCCCGGATACATCGCGTCAAAATGCTGTTATCGGAGCAAAAAAGCAACGCCGCGTGCCATTGGGACGGTGACAGCGCCAATATTGCCCGTCCACGCTAGGCAGAGCTTCCTTATACGGCACGACCTCGGTTGCGTTATAGAGTTCGAAGCCGCCTTCGCCTGTTTTCACCGAAGAGGACGGGACGACGAAGCAATCGCTTGCGCCACAGCACCATTCGCCATTCTGCGGACCGCGGAAACCTCCGCGTGAAATCCAACTGTCATGAGCAAATGCCGTTGATGTGAAGAAAGTAAGCGCAACTGCGCCGAGGATGGTACGGGAAGTTCGTCCGATCATATGACCTACCACTCAAAGGTTTCTACCTTGTGCGGCGACCAGCTCGACGGCCCCTCCCTCAATTTTATCAGCCGTCTTGCGGCTCACGCGACGCCGCACACAATGTGCCGACCTTAGACTTTCCTGCCCTTGAGCGGGTCTCTAAGGACCCGTCACAAGTATAAAGTGTATCAACTAAAAAACATCGCGCAATAGGATAAATCTAAGCTGCTGTAATTACGGCAAGAAGTGGCCGTTTGCTGGCGTTTTGCATCGACAAAATGCTCAAAATTAAAACAGTGCGGCGTATTACTTATTGAGTTTACGCACATCTACGTAGGTCGTTGTTCCTCCTGATCCTGCCGTTGCGCCGGCAGAACCAACCTGACGATGAATGGGAGGGCAACCGCAATGCCGATAAAGCGGACAAGGTGGTGCGCGGCGACAAAGGCAGGGTCCAGGCCGAGCACAAAGGCCAGAATGACCATGATTTCCAGCGCGCCGGGAGCAAACGCAATCAGAAGCTGATTGAGCGGGAGCCCAAAGACCCACCACACCAGCAACGCACCGACAATGGAGATCGTAAGCGTGATGACAAAGGCTCCGGCGGCTGGCACCAGAGCTTTCACCAGCAAACGCGGATCCGTGCCGCTGAACCGTACGCCCATAGCGCATCCCAGCAAAATTTGGCATGGGATGAGTATTTCGGATCGAACCTGCCCTTCAACCACGCCGGACACATGCAGCACGCCGCTGGCAAGCATACCGCCGAACATCATGCCCGCAGGGAACCCGAACCTTTCAAAGATCAGCCCAACCACTGCGCCGACACCGAATATCAGCAACTCTTCCGGCAGGCTGTCGTTGACAACGCTTTGGGCCAGATCAGGCGCGGGCGTATAGGCTGTAATGATAAGCGGGATCAAGAGCAGCAGCGTCACCACCCGCATCATCTGCGCCAGTACCACGAGCGGCGTATTTGCGTCGCTGCGCATCGCCATGATGACCACATAGGACAGCGCACCGGGTACCGAAGAGAATAACGCCGTGCTGCGGTTCCATCCCCGCTGCGAAGACAGGTAAGCAGTCGACGCGACAACGGTAATGACAACCGCAACGCAAAGAATTGCGATACTGGCTGGCCAATCTGCAATACCGGAAAGGGTTTCGGCGTCAATACCTGATCCGATCGATACGCCAAGCACCAGAAATGTTATCTGGCGTAAAATGGAAGGCATGACAAGCTTCACGCCGCCGATCACGGCCGTGCTGGCCGCCACAACGCTTCCGGTGATCCAGGGCGCCGGAAATCCCAGTAGATAGAAGATCGCACCTCCGGCGGAGCCGATGATGATGGTTAGCGCTATAAGCGAAGCCATTCGTGCGTATTGCTGCATTATTTTATCTTTGTGCCTACAAGATCGCGAACAGCCATCTTGCCGTGCCGGTTCACGGAATGAGCGCTGAACAAGAATGTCAGTTGGTGTCGCTCAGCTTGGCGCAAAGCCAGCATTCACCCTGAATGATCGCACCGGGCGCAAGCTCGCCGGATATCTGGCTTTCATCGGCGACAAGATCGATCGTCCCGCCGAGCGTCTTGATCAGCGTCGTGTAGAAGCTCTGGCCAGTTACGCTATTCTGGCGCTTGACGAGAGAAAGGACGCGCCCGGTGACGAAGGCGTGCGCCGGAGCATTGAAGTCTTCTGCATTCGGATCGCGGAACACCATGGAACCTTGCTCGCCTTCGCCCTGCGCGAACAGCCCGCTGGCGAACAGGGATTCTGGCGCGAATTTCACCTCCTCGCGGGCCTGAGCCGCATCGAAAGCGGCTTCATCAGCGAAGATCGTAAGCTGATGAGGAAAAGCGGCAATCTGGGCTTCAGCAAGAAACGGCCCGGAGCGATCGGCCCATACGGCAAAATTGACAAGATCCAGCAGTGCCACGGTTGCGCATTGATGCTGTTTGTTACCGGGTTCGATTTCGACGAATACCGCGCCTTCAAAGGCGTTGTCGGCCGGTCGCTGGCGCTTCTTGATGATACGTACGGGAACCCGGCCTTCGCCTGAGAAGAAGGGCGTGACGCCGACGATGCTAAATTGCTCGCTGCCGCCATCAATCTGCTTGGCGAGATGAACCCACAATTCGGAACCGGCGTCAGATTGCCAGCGATAGTAATATCCAGGACCACAAGGCTGGGAGTAAGCTTCCGAATCCGGCAGCTTACTGACGATATCCGCAAGCTCTTCTGCCGACGCAGTTTTGAATCCGATGACACTGAAGTGATCTGTCATCGCCCCGCTCACCCCTTTATGTCATCACGGGTCCAAAGTGTGGCTAACATAGGTCTCGCCCCCACCATCGGGGCTGGCGTAGCATTGAAATTTTAAGCCGCCTGAGCTTCCATGGCGGCAATGATTGCTTCACCCATGCCAGTCGTCGCGACCTGTGTCATGCCCTCCTGCATGATATCTCCGGTCCGCAATCCCTTATCGAGTACGTCTGCGATCGCCTGCTCGACCATGTCAGCTTCCCTGCCAAGATCGAAGGAGTAACGCAGAGCCATCGCAAAGCTGGCCAGCATGGCGATCGGATTGGCGATACCCTGACCCGCAATATCCGGCGCGCTGCCATGAACCGGCTCATAGAGCGCCTTGCGTTTGCCAGAAGCGTCAGCCGCGCCGAGCGATGCCGAAGGCAACATTCCCAACGAGCCGGTCAACATCGCAGCTTCATCCGAAAGCATATCGCCGAACAGATTATCCGTGACGATCACATCGAACTGTTTGGGGGCGCGAACAAGCTGCATCGCGCAGTTGTCAGCAAGGATATGGGTCAGCTCGACATCGGAATATTCGCGCTTGTGCAACGCTGCAACGGTGTCGTGCCAAAGTACGCCGGACCTCATCACATTGCGTTTTTCCGACGAGGCGACCTTGTTGTTCCGTTTGCGGGCCAGCTCGAAAGCAACGGTTGCTATGCGCTCGATCTCGCCGGTTGTGTAGATCTGCGTATCGACAGCGCGTTTCTGTCCGTTCTCAAGGGTTACGATTTCTTTGGGTTCGCCGAAATAGACGCCGCCAGTCAGCTCCCGGACGATCATGAGGTCAAGACCATCAACAATCTCGCGCTTCAGGCTGGAGGCGTCGGCCAGCGCAGGATAACAGATTGCGGGCCGCAAATTGGCAAACAGGGCCATATCCTTGCGCAATCGCAGCAATCCCGCTTCCGGACGAACGTCATAGGCGACGCCATCCCATTTCGGTCCGCCGACTGCACCGAGCATCACCGCATCTGCATCCAGGGCGCGCTTCATGGTTTCGTCGGAAATGGCCTGCCCGTGCGCATCATAAGCGCATCCCCCGACGAGATCGGTCTCGACATTGAAGGTCACGCCGCCTCTTGCGTTCAGCCAGCTTACGAGCCGTTCAACTTCGGCCATTACTTCGGGGCCAATGCCGTCGCCCGGCAGCAGTAACAGTTTATGTGTGGGCATGGTTATCTCGGAGTTTCGACGGCGTTGCGCCGCTATAATTCCTCTACAAGACTAGCTAACAAGGAAAAGTAAGTCTGGGCAAGCCAGCACAGCGATTTTATGGAACACTGGGTAAAAACTGTGCTTCTATTGCACAGGTTAAGTGTTTTCCCCGTTCGGAGCGATGACGCGGCGGAGTTCCCCCTCGTGCGTCATCGCTCCGATATGCCGTTCAGAGCCAGGGGCGCTGAGCCTGCTGCTTTTCTTCGTAGCTTGCGATGTTGTTCTGTTTTTCCAGCGTAAGGCCAATATCGTCAAGACCTTCCAGAAGGCACTTCTTCCGGAACGGGTCGATGTCGAATTTGATCACGCCGCCATCGGGACCACGCAGTTCCTGCGCTTCCAGATCGACGGTAATCCGTGCATTGGAGCCGCGCGAAGCGTCATCCAGCAATTTGTCGACATCTTCCTGCGGCAATGCGATCGGCAGAATGCCATTCTTGAAGCAGTTATTGTAGAAGATATCGGCAAAGCTCGGCGCGATAACGCATTTGATTCCAAAATCCATGATCGCCCATGGCGCATGCTCGCGGCTGGATCCGCAGCCGAAATTCGCCCCCGCGACAAGGATCGACGCATTTCTGTAAGCCGGCTGGTTCAGCACGAAATCCGGATTTTCGTCGCCATCGCCGGCGTAACGCATTTCATGAAATAGGTTTTTGCCAAGCCCGGTGCGCTTGATGGTTTTCAGAAACTGCTTCGGAATAATCATATCGGTATCGACATTGATCATCGGCAAAGGCGCAGCAATACCAGTCAATGCAGTAAATTTTTCCATGGGCGTCCGTTCCACTTCAGAGCTTTGCGCCATATATGCCCCGGAAAAACACTTTCAGGCAAGGGGGATCGCGGAAAAGCGGGAATTTTCACAGGCGCAAATCAAGGACCGGCAGGCAATTCCGTTGCAGTGATGATGCAGCTTATGTCCGGCGCTCCGCCATCCACTATCTCTGCGGAGCCGATCTGTACGGCCGGCTTGGTAAATACAGGCAGGACCGCATCGTCTGAACCGGGCAACTGGACATTTTGCGCCATATTATAAGCAACCCAGTTGCCTTCCCATGCCCCAAAAAGCGTCGTGCGAGCGGAAACGACTTTCGGGTCGGTCATCTCCAGGCTGCCGGGCGGCTCGTAGCGAATGAGCCGATGCAGGTCCGCAGGATCGACGGGAACCCAGCCGTAATTTTCGAGCCAGACTTCGGCCCGGCTGTGCAACCGCGTGGTGATATCGTTTGAAACTGCGCCCAGGCTCTCATATCCGTAGACGGAGGGCGCTACGCGAATGCCGAAGATTTCACGTGCCGGCAGACCCGATACCCGCGCCAGACCAACGAAAAGCCGGTTCAGATAGTCGCAATCCTGCGGAATGCCGCCATTGGTGTCGATGCCGCCAAGCAGCGTCTTCAGATCACCCGTATCACAGCTTTGCTGGCTGACGATCCACTCATAGATCGCCTTGGCCTTCCCCAGATCCGTTTCGGCGTTTTCCGTCGCCCTTGACGCCATGTCGCGCAATGTATCGTCATGCGGCATTACGCTATTGGCCGAGGTGTAGAGCGCGCGCTCCTCATCCGAAAGCGGCGCGGCCGGCGCCGGCTTGGTGAAATCGATCAGACGGTTGCGCGTCTCCGCATGGCTGCTGATTTCGGCTACGGCTTCTGGCGTTTCCTCGCTCCATTCAAGATAGACCAGATACGCCCCGCTCTCGGTCTGCTCCAGACGCGCCGATGCCGCATTGGTCTGCCAGTCGCTGCCAAGCGGCTTGGACCAGTCGGCCTGCTCTACCGAAGGCACCGGCACCCATGCCTTGGCGGATTTTTCCGTTTTCGCAAATTTGATGCGGGTCACGATATCGAATTTGCGCCAGTTACCCTGCCCGGTGACGAAGCCCTCCTGAGCGGCTCCAATCCCAGGGGTCAATAATGTTCCCGCGAATGCTCCGCCCAGTTTGAGCAGGCGGCGCCTGTTTATCAGCATCTTGTATTCCAAATCGACGCGTAAATTTCACTGAATGCGATCATGTAGCGGAGCGACTGTTCAATAGATGAACAAAATCGTAATTTTGGGTAAAAACCCAATGCTTGTTGCATAAATACACTGTCTGATCATAGGCTGTCCCGGAATTCGAACAGGATCTCACCAACCCCATAAATCCCGCGGCGAGCGGGAGACAAGGAGCCGCTCATCATGGCCGAAATCGTCAGGCTTGACGACACTGTGTATGTTACGGGACAGATCGCGCCCGCAGACATTGCCGCCATCGCCGCAAATGGCATCAAACTGATCGTCAACAACCGGCCTGACGGCGAAGCCCCGGTCGGCCAGCCGACTGCCGCCGAACTGGAACTGGAAGCCGGGCGTCACGATATCCGATTCGTCAATATTCAGTTTCCGACCGCGCAGATTGCTCCGGGTCACACGGTGAAACTGGCGGAGATTTTAAAGACTGAGCAGGAGCCGATGCTGATCTTCTGCCGCACCGGGACACGCTCGACCATGTTATGGGCCGCCGCGCAGCTGGCGCTCGGCAACAGCTTCCTGGAGGTTTTCGAAAAAGCCGTGCGGGCAGGCTACGATCTGCGGCACGCCGCGCCGATGATTGAACAGCTCGGAAAGCTTGCGCAAGCCGAGCTTTAGAACAAGCGCCGTCCCGGGTGACGCAGTGCGTGCCCGGGACGGCGCCTTCAACCGCCCGTATAGCCCGTCAGCTCGCCATTGATGACGTAGCGCAGAATGTCGATGACCTGGCTCGTATCCTTGCAGACCGCGAGCGCTGCGCCATCGACCTCCTTCAGCGCGTGGGCATGCTCATCCTGATGGATGACGATGAGCGCCTTGCCAAGAGCCGCAGCCATGCCGGCATCGAAGGCCGCATTCCACTGCCTGTATTTCTCACCGAAACGCACGACGACGATGTCCGCCTTCTCGATCAGCGTCCGCGTGCGGATGGCGTTGATTTTCGCGCCCTTGTGATCATGCCAGAACTTGTCCGGCTCCTTGCCAAGAATGACGACGCCGCAATCGTCGGAGGCTTCATGATGCGTAACCGGCGCGTCAATCCGAACCGGCAGGCCGGCCTCGCTGACGCCCGCGGCAATTTCCTCGCGCCAATCCGAATGGATCTCTCCCGAAAGATAGACGCGCCACAAATCTGCGTCCCCAGCCATATGCAATCCTTCTGTTCTACAAAAATAATGCCTAGATATTGGGACAATGGAACTTCATTCTCAACCGGTAACACGGCCAAAGCAGGCCAGGGATAAAGACACATGGCAGACAGACACCTTGATGCAACCGGCCTGACCTGCCCGCTGCCAGTCCTGAAGCTACGAAAACTTATGAAGGATATGCAGGCGGGGCAAACGGTGGAGATGCTGGCGACCGATCCCGGAGCGCTCGATGACGTGCCGCATTTTTGTGCATCATCGGGCTGCGACCTTCTGGAAACCACGAGCGACGATACCAATATTCACCGTTTCGTAATCCGAAAAGGCGACCTATAGGCACCCGGAACAACAGCCATGTCGCCCCACGCATGAAATCCTTTGCGGGGCGGGGGGCGTTCAAGTGCAAAAATCGCTTTACATTGGAGCCGGTTGGCTTTACGTGACCCCCCCAATGCGGTTCGTTTTTACCGCCCAACTCTGGAACGCCAGGTAACTTACGGAGGATTCATGGGATGGAAAAATACCGCAATGCGGAACATCTCCTGGACATTCGCCGGCGCGAACAGCCGGTTCTAGCATTTCGGCCCCACGCCGCCGCGCGGGCATCGCAGTGGTTTCTCGAAAATTTCCCCGGACGCGTCCTGTATGCAGTGAAGGCGAACGACGCGCCGCATGTATTGCGAACGCTGAACGACGCCGGCATTCGGGATTTCGACGTCGCTTCGCTGAAAGAGCTGGAAAATGTCTCAGCTCTGGACGGCGCGGCTGCGCATGCGATGAACCCGGTGAAATCGCGCGCCTTTATTCGCACGGCCTATTTCGATCACGGCGTACGAACCTTTTCGCTCGATAGCCAGGACGAGCTTGAGAAGATCCTCGAAGAAACAGGCGGCGCAAAGGACCTGACTCTGATGGTCCGCTTTGCCTGCAATTCGGCGTTCAGCGAAATCCCGCTTGAAAACAAGTTCGGCATTTCATGGCACGAGGCGGCTGATCTCCTGTGCCGCACCCGTCAGTCGGCGGAGCGCCTTGGGCTGACGTTCAATGTCGGCTCGCAGGCCATGTCGCCCGAAGCCTATGGCCATGCGCTGCGCACGACGTCGCAGCACATCATCCATGCCGGCGTCGTGGCCGATGTGATCGATATTGGCGGCGGCTTCCCGAGCGTTTACCCAGGGTTGGAGCCCCCTGCCCTGTCGTCCTACATGGCCGAAATTAACGACGTCTTCGATCAGATCGCCGTCGGCTGGCACTGCGAATTGTGGGCCGAGCCGGGCCGGGCGCTGGTCGCGGAATCGGAATCGCTGATCGTTCGCGTCGATGCGCGGCGCGGCGATACGCTCTACATCAATGACGGGTCTTTCGGCGCGCTTTACGACGCGGCGCATCTCGATTTCGTCTTTCCCTGCCGCCATATCGGCAAGGATAGCGGCGCTTCGGCAGCGCTCGCCGCGTTCTCGCTTTACGGGCCCACCTGTGACAGCGCGGACTTCATAAACGGTCCGTTCTATCTGCCTGCGGATATTGCTGAAGACGATCATATCGAGTTCGGAAATCTGGGCGCTTACGGGCGGGTAATGGCCGCCCGGTTCAATGGCTGCGGCTATTATGACGAGGTCGAGCTGGAGGACGAGCCGATGCTGACCGCTTATGACGAAGGCGTCAGCGTTGCCGGACAGGCAAGCAGCGCGTCCGAAAAAGCATGAGCGGACTGAGCTTCCGAAAACCGGAAGAGGGATTTACCGGATTGCCGGCCAAGGAGGCAAGCAATCCGCAATCCGCGCGTGCGGTCATCGTTCCTTTCGGCCTTGAGACGAGCGTGACCTATGGCTCCGGCACGGCCAAAGGCCCCGACGCCATTATCAAGGCCTCGCCCAATCTGGAGTTCTTCGACGAAGAGCTGTGGCGCGAACCCTTCCGCGATTTCGGCATTGCGACGCTGGAGACGCCCGAGATCGCGTCCGCCTTGCCGGATGCGCTCGATCAACTGGAAGATATTGTCCGCAGAATTCTGGATGCGGAGCGTTTCCCGCTGGTGCTCGGCGGAGAGCATTCGCTGACGGCCGGCGCGATCCGTCCGTTCGCCGAGCGTTATCCCGGGCTGGTCATCCTGCAATTCGACGCTCATTCCGATCTGCGTGACGGCTATCTGGGCGAGCATTATTCTCATGCCGCCGCCATGCGCCGGGTTCTGGATTACCCTGAGGTTTCGCTCGTGAGCGTCGGCATCCGCGCAACGGACATATCGGAAGCGCCGTTCATCGAGGCCAATCCGGAACGCATCAGGATCCATTGGGCGAAGGATCGCCGTCACTGGTCAGTCGAGGACATTGTCGCGCCGCTCGTCAACCGGCCGGTCTATGTGACATTCGACGTGGACGGATTTGATTCCAGCCTGATGCCCGCAACCGGCACACCGGAGCCGGGAGGCTTTTTCTTCGACGAAGCCTGTGAAATTCTGAAGGCCGCCGGAAAAGCCGGAACCATCGTCGGCGCGGATATTGTAGAACTCGCCCCGATCCCCGGCTTTCACGCCTGCGAATTCACGGTCGCAAAGCTCGCCTACAAGCTGCTCGGATACGCTTTGGCCCGAAAGCGGACATAGGCAAGGCAATTGTCAGCGCGGCGTATGCGGCTCTGAACAGTCACCTGATAGCCAGCCGCCGCAAAGAACGCGGCGGCGGCACCATTTCCGGATCGGTTAAGAAAACCTTCGCAGCGTCAGGCAAGACAGCCCGACGCTGCGTCTCGATTCACTGTGTAATGATCTCCGGCCCCAAAAGCAGTGTCGGCAACCATGTCGACAGGAACGGCACATAGGTGACCAGGATCAGGAACAGGACCATGATCCCAACCCACGG
>JAHQVI010000165.1 GCA_019634405.1 Hyphomicrobiales bacterium | reverse complement strand
GCGGCCAAGATGGTCATCGTCGACGCCGATCACCCGGATGTCGAAGCCTTTATCGAATGGAAAGTCGTTGAGGAACAGAAAGTCGCTGCGCTTGTGGCGGGCTCGAAAGCATGTGCGAAGCATTTGACCGCTGTGATGAAAGCCTGCACCAATTGCGACGGCGACGGCGAAGACTGTTTTGACCCGGCGAAAAACCCGGCGCTGAAGCGGGAAATCCGCGTGGCCCGCAAGGCTCATATATCCGACAACTACATCCAGCGCGTAATCCAGTTCGCACGGCAGGGTTACAAGTCGATCGAATTCCCGACTTACGACGCCGATTGGGAAGGCGAAGCCTATCGCAGCGTTTCCGGCCAGAATTCCAACAATACCGTCAGGCTGGATGACCGCTTCCTGCAGGCTGTCGAGAATGATGACGACTGGACGCTGACGTCGCGCACCAACGGCGAAGTCATGAAAACGCTCAAGGCGCGCGATTTGTGGGACAAGATTTCCCATGCCGCATGGGCGTCCGCCGATCCGGGCGTGCAGTTCCACACAACGATCAATGACTGGCACACCTGCCCGGCATCCGGCCCGATCCGGGGATCCAATCCGTGCTCGGAATATATGTTCCTTGACGATACGGCCTGCAACCTCGCATCGCTGAACCTGATGAGCTTCCGCTCTGCGGACAAGAGCTTCGACGTTGAAGGGTTTGCCCATGCATCGCGGCTCTGGACGATCGCGCTGGAAGTTTCCGTGCTGATGGCGCAGTTCCCGTCGAAGGAAATTGCCGAACGCTCCTACCGCTATCGCACGCTGGGCCTTGGCTACGCCAATATTGGCGGCCTGCTTATGGTTTCCGGCATTGCCTATGATTCCGACGAGGGCCGGAGCATGGCGGCAGCGCTTTCCGCGCTGATGACCGGCACCTCCTATGCGACATCGGCGGAGATGGCCGAACGTCTTGGCGCGTTTAAAGGCTATGAAGACAATGCCAGCCATATGCTGCGCGTCGTTCGCAATCATCGCCGCGCAGCCTGGAGCGAAAGCGCCAATTACGAGAAGCTGAGCACCCTGCCCGTCCCGCTGGACAAGGCAAACTGCCTCGACCAGAAACTGGTCGTCGCAGCGCGTCAGGCATGGGATCGCGCCATCGATCTCGGCCAGCAATATGGTTACCGTAACGCTCAGACGACCGTTATTGCGCCGACTGGCACGATTGGCCTCGTCATGGATTGCGACACGACCGGTATCGAGCCGGATTTCGCCATCGTGAAATTCAAGAAACTGGCCGGCGGCGGCTATTTCAAGATTATCAACCGCGCCGTTCCCGAAGCGTTGCACACGCTTGGCTATGACAATGACACGATCAAGGCGATTGTCGACTACGCCGTCGGACATGGGTCACTCAAGGACGCCCCGCATGTCAACCACAAGAGCCTCAAGGCAAAGGGCTTCACGGATCAATTGCTGACGCAGATCGAGAGTGGTCTGAGAAGCGCTTTCGACATCAAATTCGCTTTCAACAAATTTAGTCTGGGAGAGCAGTTCTGCGTCGAAACGCTGGGCATCGAAAAAGCGAAGCTGGACGATCCCTCTTTCGAACTCCTCGTGCATCTCGGCTTCACCAGGGCGCAGATTGAAGCAGCGAATGAATATTGCTGCGGAACGATGACGGTTGAAGGTGCGCCGGGCCTGAAAGCCGAGCATCTGCCAATCTTCGATTGCGCCAATCCATGCGGCAAGAAAGGCAAACGCTTCCTCTCTGCGGAAAGTCACATCCGCATTCTAGCTGCGGTTCAGCCCTTTATTTCAGGCGCGATCTCCAAGACGATCAACATGCCGAACAACGCCTCTGTTGAGGACTGCAAATACGCCTATCAGCTGTCCTGGAAACTGGGCCTGAAAGCCAACGCGCTTTATCGTGACGGCTCGAAGCTCTCACAGCCGCTTCAATCGCAATTGCTGGCGGGTGATGATACGGAAGACGGCGATGCCGATCCCATCATTGTGGAAAAAGCAGACCAGAAACACGTGGAACTGGTTGCCGAGCGAATTGTGGAGCGCATCATCGAGCGCGAACGTGAAGTCGCAACACGTCAGAAACTGCCAAACCGGCGCAAGGGCTATACGCAAAAAGCCAATGTCGGCGGCCACAAGGTTTACTTGCGTACAGGCGAATATGAAGATGGCAGTCTCGGTGAAGTTTTCATAGATATGCACAAGGAAGGCGCAGCTTTCCGGTCACTTATGAACAATTTCGCTATCGGCATTAGCCTTGGCCTGCAATATGGCGTTCCGCTGGAGGAATATGTCGAGGCGTTCACCTTCACCCGCTTCGAGCCAGCCGGTTTCGTTCAGGGAAATGATACGATCAAGAATGCAACTTCCATTCTCGATTACATTTTCCGTGAACTTGCCGTCTCCTATCTGGGCCGCAACGATCTTGCCCATGTCGATCCGGAGCAGATCGACAATATGACGATCGGCGGGGGCTCCACCGAGAAACCGGTTGAAGGCGCGCTGGTCGCGGATCGCTATATGAGCCGCGGCTTGATGCGCGGCGCATTGAACAACAAGGTTGTCGTTGTATCTGGTGGATCGATGGCCGTGAACGGCAATGACGGGGCCGTCAGCCACGTTCAGCACCAAATTGCCACGGCACCGCCTAAATTCGATGGCAATACGGCTGTTGCGATATCGGCAGAAACCGAAATTGCTAGTAGTGTTGCGTCAGTTGCGCACACCGCTGATTCGCTTCGAAACGAGGCCCGGATCAAGGGATATGAAGGCGAAGCATGCGGTGATTGCGGGAACTTTACCCTGGTTCGCAATGGCACGTGTCTGAAATGCGATACGTGCGGTTCGACCAGCGGGTGTTCCTGAGTGTTCTGTTAAGCGTATCCGAATTCCACCAGTAAGAATGGCTGGGCAGCGAAGTCTGCCCGGTCCTGTTACTGGGAATGGGGCGTTTCGGCTTGTTCCAGAAGCAATGAGGAGCGGCCAAACAGGCTGATAACAACATATGGAAACATTGTTTCCCGAATCCGACAGTCATCTGGAGTCCATCGTCTATTTCCTGAGCGAATCCCTCATCGGCGCCGTGCATACGGGTGACCTGCTGCAGCATAGCGTTTGCGAGTCCCCTCATATCGAACCGGGGATGAAATGCACCGAAATCGCCGGACAGCTGGCTGGTTTCCGCAAGACCATGCAGGATCTGTGGGAACGCGAGTTGCTCATGGTTACGAAAGTTCTGCGCGCCAATGAACTAGCCAAAGAGCTTCGCAATTACGAGTATGAACTCAAGCCGGAGATCGATACGTTCCGCCTGACGGCCGTCATGGCAACGGATCTGCGCGACAGGCTCCTGCCGAAAGCGGATACAATTTTCAACGGACGGACCGAGCCGAAACGCTTCCTGGAGAGCCGCGGCCATCTTTTGGAAAATGGCCGCATTCGTGACGAACCATTGCGTGGCTACAAGATTGCCGGCGAGACCGACGTCCGCTTGCTGCTTGATGCGTGCGAAGCGCTGCATTACAGCCTTGCGGAGCGCTATGGCGCGAAGGTCCCTGCTCTGACGGATCAGCGCACCGAGCTTTTGCATCAGCAAAGGCTCACATTTCAGACACCGCAGGACGATGAGTTACTTGAGCTCAATCTTGATGAGATCATATCCGACCCGTTGGCTTCGCAATTGACCGAATGGAGCAACAGGCAGCTCTATCAGCGATTGCCCAATTAGATCGGATAAGGTTCAAGCGGCAAGCAGCCTGTCGACCTCGGTAACAAGCTCACGCAGATGCACGGGCTTGGACAGGATTTTTGCGTCTCGCGGCGCTTGCGAATCAGGATGCAGCGCGACTGCCGCGAAGCCAGTGATAAACATGATCTTCATGCCTGGATGCACATCCGATGCGCGCTTGGCAAGTTCGATGCCGTCCATTTCAGGCATAACGATGTCTGTCAGGAGGAGCGTAAATTTCCGGGATTGCAAACATTCATAGGCTTCAGCGCCGTTCGAAAATGATACGACGTCGTACCCTGCGCGCTCCAAGGCCTTCGTAAGAAAACGACGCATGGATTCATCGTCTTCCGCTAGCAATATGGAAGGGAGTTTCATCGCTATATCTTCAAAATTGAACTTATTTCTACAACCCGGCGTTGCCGGAAGCCTCATTCATACATATGCTTTGCAATCTAGCTTAAATTTTCACAAAATCTATACCTTTCATTTAGTTAACCTTACTAAATTGGGTTAACAGAGTTTTGCCATATGTCGAAATTATTTCCCTCACAAGGCAGAAATTTGACGTGTTCCCAAAAAATGCAATTCAAGATTGCGTAAGTGTGACGCCGTACGATGCTCGATCACATAGATTCCCTGCCACCTGCCGAGCTTCATGCGACCTTCCCGAACAGGTATAGATAGGCTGACAGAGGTCAACATCGATTTAATGTGCGCGGGCATATCGTCCGGCCCTTCAAGCGAATGCCGGTAGACGCTGCTCTCCGGTGCAATCCGCCTTAATGCGCCGTTAAGATCGTGGCGTACATCCGGATCCGCATTTTCCTGGATCGTTAACGATGCCGACGTATGCGCGATAAAAATCGTGATCAACCCGTCAACGGCGTCGATATCTTTAAGCCAGCCGGCGATGTACTCCGTCACATCCACGAATCCCTCGCCGTCCGTGTAGATTTCTAGCGAATGATGGGTCTGCGATAACATGTGTCTGCCTGAAAATTTGTTGGCCGACACTGGATGATCGGCTCTCATGCGGCCCTATCTGGACCATGGATCCCCAATGTTTTCTTAATGCTCAAGCGAGGAAAGTGGAATCCGTGATCCTAATTATACTTTCGTCGCGCTCCCTTGCATGGCGGCCACGGTCCGGTGCCATTATCGTACATTTTTTTATAGGCGCTTCAGTATTTTACTGAATGTTTACTCGAATACGCAAAACTCGGGAAAAGTTCGTACGTGATCGCCGCCGCCGAGGAATGATTTGAGTCCTCCCAACTCTAAACGGCCGTTTCCAGCGACAGCCGACGAGACAGGGAGACCTTACAGCCGCGCTCTCCCGTCAGCGCATCTGGAACCCGTTATGATGTCAAATGCGAAATGGGGCGTTAGTAGCCCGCTTCCAATGGAGGATGAAGAGCCCAAAGCTTTCGGCTCTGACAACCCATACTGGTTCCAATTTGAAGATTGCGAGAAGGATCTACCTTCACCACGCGATCATGACCCTGACGCAAAGGCGCTGCTGAACCGTCACCTGGCGGCGCTACGTTCCAATACGCGCAAGGGCGGCAACTCCGCCTTACACGAACTCGAAACCAAGCTTGCCGCGCTTAACAAGACAAAAGAAGCTGAGACAGTCACGCAGGCCGCTCCTGAAACCGCTCCAATTGAAAGCGAACAGCCCGATTCGGATCAGTCCAATCTCGAAGACCGGCTGCGTGAATTGTCCAACTATCTCAATGAGAATCTGAGCCGGCTGAAGGAACAGGAGGCACAAGCTGCAAAACCGGCGCTGGTGAAATCGGACGCCGAAGCGGTCATGAACGAACTCAGCCTGGCGGCGGACAAGCTCAACGCGGTTGAAAGCGAACCCGCCACGGTGGAAAGCGAACTCAAAGCACCTGAAACCGAACCCGGCGCAGTTGAAAGCGAACGCGGCACAGCTGACAGTAACCCCTGCGCAGTTGATGAAAACGAATACGGGCCGTCGCTCCATTTGCCGCACAAACCGCTCAGCGCTCCGATTCTCGATCGTGCCTGGTTTGAAGACCGCTTCGCGGCCATGCGTTCGTCAATCGACGGAATTGCAACACAGGTGCCGAACAGGCGCGTGGAAAAGCTAGGCAACCAGTTCAACCAGCTGATGGAAAAGCTGGAAGACATTCATGCCGACCGCTCACGTGCCGCCGTCGAGAGCGGGCTGAAACAGCTTGCGAATTATCTCGAAGAAAACCGCAACTGGACGGTGTCTCACGACAACCGCATCAAGGAGCTGGAAGATCGCCTCAATCATCTGGCGCGCCTTGTCTCGCAATCCAGCACCGCGCTGACAGCAACCGCCAAGGGATTGGAACTGGTCGCCAAACGCACTGACCCGGCGCTTGCAAGCAAGACTGCGGATCTGGTTACCGAGCGGCTGGAAACACGGCTGTCCTGCCTCGCAACCGACGAGAAAGTCGCCCAACTCAGCGGTGAAGTCAGTGAGCTGATGCTGCAATCCCAGGACTTTGCCCGCAAGACCGATGGCCGGTTGAAACTATTGCAGACATCGCTGGATGACGGGTTGAACCAGATGGAAGAAGTCACCGCCAGCAAGGTCGTTGATCCGGTCGAAAGTGGATGGGATCGCGAAGTTGACGACGTTGAGGCTTACCAGCCTCAAATTCCGGAATCGCATTCAGCGGCACAGCGCGCCGCCCAGTTTGCGACAGAGCACAATGAAATCGAATTTCCCGAAGACGGCGAACCGATCAGGCATCAGATTCCTTATGGCGAATTCCTTCCCGATGAGGAGCGCAGCAACTCCCATATCGGGCTTGTCATTGCCGCGATCATTCTGCTGTTGGCCAGCGCGGCGATGCTGTATCTCAACCTCAAGGATTCGGACGCTGCGCGACTGCTATCAAATACGCCCAAGATACAGGACCAGCTCATTCCGGTTCACAGTGACATTGCTCAACCCGCCCGGATACCACCCGGCAACGCAGATCCAGTCGCAGAGACCGCCAACGCGTCGGCAGTGCTCAGCATGCGCCACATTGCTCCGGAAGCGGAGCTAATCAAGACGCTGGCTACCGTATCCGATAGTGACAGCAACGATCGGCAAGCCGCGATCTTCGGTGACGTGACCGCGCAATATTCAATTGCCGAATCCTATCTACGCGAAATCCATGATGAAAGTCCCGACGAGACTGCTCATCGTCTGTCAAAGGCAGCCCGCTGGTACCGGCGTTCAGCCAAGGGCGGGCATGCGCCTTCGCAATACAGGCTGGCAGCACTCTACGAGCTGGGCCAAGGCGTTCCGCAGAACCATACGCAAGCCATGAGATGGTATGAGAAAGCAGCCTCAGCTGGTCACGCCAAGGCAATGCACAATCTCGGCGTACTTACATTCAATGCCGGATCGCAGGACGCTGATCACGCCAAGGCCGCCTTCTGGTTCGCCAAAGCGGCTGCAAGCGGTCTCGTGGATAGTCAGTATAACCTCGCTGTTCTCAACGAGCACGGACTTGGCGTCAAAAAAAGCGTACCGGGCGCATTGCGCTGGTACTCTGCGGCGGCGCTTCAGGGCGATGCGAAAGCGATCGAAAAGCGGGACGCGCTGATGCAAGCCTATCCGGCGCACGCAAAGTCCCTTGCCGTCGTCGTTCCGGCCGCGAAACGGTGGACGGCGGTGACCATGAGTATCGCAGAAGACTATCTGAGTAACCCGAACAAAAAAAATGGGGCCGTAAACAAACCAAAAGCTGTCTGGGAAAAGCCGGCGACCAAGCAGGCCAGCAGTGGCGACAAATCGAGTGCACAACTTGCGCATGCAAACGACACCGTTCGCAAGGTTCAAGGATTTCTGATCCGCCTCGGCTTCCAGCCCGGCAAGGCTGACGGAATCCTCGGCCCCAAGACGATGGCGGCCATACGCGCCTACCAGGAAAAAGCGGGCCTTGCCAAAACCGGCAACCTGTCCGATGCACTCATCAACCGAATGCAGGCGGAGCTTCCATCTTAAAGCCGTTTACGTAACACAAAGCCTTATAATATATACTAGCTGCATGCAGTCGTTGACGAACCGTGCACGCTTTGGTTTATGTGCAGTGCAACGCGCTTGCGCACGTTCCTCTTCACCGGACAAGGTTTGCCCAGTGTAAAGGAAAGCTTTCACTGGATGTAGCAACGCATGCAGATCTATCTGCCTATCGCCGAAACGTCGGTGAACATTTTCACTATCTTTGGCATGGGGACCGCGGTCGGCTTTCTCTCCGGGTTGTTTGGCGTTGGCGGCGGTTTTCTGATTACTCCACTGCTGATGCTGTCAGGGATTCCCGCTGCGGTGGCTGTTGCAACGGGCGCAAACCAGGTGGTTGCAAGCTCGGTGTCCGGTTCGATCACACAATGGCGTCGCGGCAATATCGATTTCAAGATGGGAACGCTGCTTTTGAGTGGCGGCATCATCGGTGCGCTGATCGGTGTGCAGATTGTCAATTATCTGGCGGAAACCGGCCAGATAGAGATCGTCATTTCCCTACTCTACGTATTCTTCCTCAGCAGTATCGGACTGCTCATGCTCGTCGAGAGCGTGCAAGTGTGGCGCAGAAATCGGGGCGGCGCAGCAAGGTCCGCGCGAAGGTCTGGCCAACATAGCTGGATACATGGCCTCCCGCTCAAACTACGCTTTCAGCGGTCAAAACTTTACATCAGCGCAATCCCGCCGATCATTATCGGCTTTCTGGTCGGCCTGTTATCCGGAATTCTTGGCATTGGCGGCGGCTTCATCATTCTCCCTGCAATGATATACTTGCTACGCATGCCGACGAAAGTTGTTATCGGAACGTCACTGTTTCAGGTAATATTCATCTCCGGCTTCACAACTGTGTTCCATGCCGTCTCGAACTACGCGGTTGATCTCATTCTGGCGTTCATTCTCATGGTCGGAGGTGTCATAGGCGCGCAATTCGGTGCAAATGCAGGACAGAAACTTCGCGGCGAACAACTGCGGGCATTTCTGGCGATACTCGTTCTCGGCGTCTCGCTGCGTCTGATCTACGATCTGATGTCAACGCCGCTCGATCCTTTCGTCATACATGTGCCGATAACCGGTTAAGCGATGAAACAGACCGCGCTTCAATTCGTTCGATTTATTCTCGCCACGTCGATCATCTACTCGGCGCTTACGCATGAGCGCGCATCGGCTCAGGGAGAATCCGTCGAACTCGATACCTCGCTGAGAGAGATTTCAATTGGCTCGGACTTCAGCGGCGCGGACATCGTCATCTTCGGCGCGGTCGATGACAGCAAGCAGCAGTCCCCTGGATCTAACTATTACGATATTGTCGTCGTCGTCCGGGGGCCGTCGGAAAAGGTGATCACAAGACGCAAGGAAAACTATTTCGGCATCTGGGCAAATGGCGAATCTCGCAGTTTCGAAAAAATACCGAGCTTTTACGGCGTGCTCTCGACAAGTCCGCTGGAAGACATCACCAATGCTGCAGCGCTCCGGCGTCTTTATATCGAGTTCGATCCAACGCCATTCGAGAGAGAGCCTCCGACACCCGATCCATTCGAGGAAGCGCTGATCCGTCTCAAGACGCAACAGGGGCTGTACGTCAAAAACCCGGAAGGGGTGGAATTCCTGAGCAAAAGCCTGTTTCGCGCAAGCCTTGAATTGCCCACAAGCGTCGCTCAGGGCTACTATTCAATCAGGATCTATCTGTTTCATGATGGCGAATTGCTGAGCTGGGACAAATCGATTGTCGAAGTCAAGAAGGCCGGCATCGAACGCATTCTCTATACGATGGCTTTCGACGACCCATATGCATATGGCCTGCTTGCGGTCGCCATCGCCGCGCTGAGCGGCATGGTTGGCTGGACAATTTTCGGCCGGAGCTGACCCGAGACACAAACCCGAGACCGCCGGACTCTTCAGCTGGCGTCCACTTTTCGGTCCGATGCTCTTTTGCTGACGCATCGGATTTGTCCGATGCTGTGGTCTCAAGCGGCTGCTTCTTCTTCCAGCAACTGGCCGGAGGCGACCTGCGAAACATGTCCGCCATGAATAGCCCAGACAAACAGCCCCTCATGACCGAGCAAGGGATCAAAAACGGACCCCAGCACATTCGCGCCTTGCGAATATTTACCCATCGATGGCAGTATCAGCCGCATTCCGTTCGAGACGAAGCAGCGCCCGCTCATGACATAACCATGATCGGATACCTGCGCGATCGGATGCATTCGTCCGGCGATTTCATGACTGATCGGCGCACGGACCGGCTCGTAGCGGAATTTGATACCGCCAAGCGTGACATGCGGAAGCACCGTCCCTCCATAACATTCGGGGATGGGCGCCTGATCCGTTCCACTGATCCAGAACCAGTCGCGATCCTCCATCAGATCGTAAAGCCAGTCTGAATCATGGGCGGAGAGCCTGACATCTTCGTCACCGCAAAAGCTGTCGCCCAACGCGATCACCCGCCCCGGATCGTAGCGATCAAGCGCATCTTCCACCCGCTCGAAGACGGACACCGTATCATATGGCGGGATGACAGCTCCCTCATCGGCCAGATAGGAGCCTTTTTCCAGATGGAGATCGGAGACGATCAAAGTCTCCTCTGCGGGCCAGTAGAGTGCACCAGTTCGGTCAGCTATGAAGGATTTTCCGCATAACAAAACTCGCGAGGAACCACTGTCCATAGCGGTTTCATCGAACCGCCGCAGATGAACCGCGTTATGTACCGACATTTATGCCCCTTCAAACTGCTTGATCGGCTACGCAGTCTCGGCCCACGACTGAACGCCACGACAAGGAGCAGGCCGAAATAACACATATAGTAAAACCTATGCCTGATTCGCATCCTGTGCTGTTACGAAAAAACATCTATTAAAGCAATTTGTGGGAAAGTTTTTAGTGCGTTATTTCAAAAGCACAATTTCTCCTTTCAGAGATGTGGATATTTATTGGACAATTGAATCGGCTCTCCCCAACGCGGCAGACAATTCGGGCGGGCCACACTGCGAATTGACTCTACAGCCCGTCCTGCCCTAGACCAGAAATCAAATATGAGTTCAGCCCCATAGGGGCAACTGGAAGGATTGAAATGGAACAGTTCTTAGGCGGCAGTCCGCTTGCGGTCGCCCTGCGTCTGATCATCATCTCGATCATCGTAGGCATCGTGCTGACCGCGCTGGGCTATAATCCACGCGACCTTGCCACTGCAATCGCCCAGCTTTTCGAAGCTATCGCCGATCTCGGCTTTGACTGGGTTGAAAGCGCCATCCAGTATTTCCTTCTCGGCGCGGTGATCGTCATACCGATCTGGCTTATCCTGCGCCTGTTCAAATTCGTTGGCGGCACATCAAACGGCAAGGACGGGTAGCGCACACACGTCTGCACGATGAACGTCTCCACCTCGAAGACAGGCAATGCAGGAAAACCGGATTTTCCCGCGCTGACCTATTGGCGCGTCTTTGCGATCAGCTTCCCGATCATTCTGTCAAACATTACAACGCCCTTGCTCGGAGTAACCCATACTGCGGTCGTCGGCCAGCTGGGCGAGCCGCATCTGATCGGCGCGGTAGCGCTGGGCGCGACGATCTTCAACCTGCTGTTCTGGGCCTTTGGCTTCCTGCGGATGGGGACGACCGGCCTCACCGCTCAGGCGCATGGGGCAGGCCGAGCCGACACAGTCATCGTCATTCTCACCCAGGGGCTGTTGCTGGCGGGCGCAGCGGGATTAGCGCTCGTTCTCCTGCAATATCCGCTCCAGCTTATCGCCCTCGAATTGCTCGAAGCAAGTGCGGCGGCGGAGGCGGAAACATCGACCTATTTCTCAATCCGCATCTGGAGCGCGCCATTCGCTCTGATCAACTACACCCTGCTCGGCTGGTTCATCGGCCTTGCGAAAACGCGCATCGCGCTCATCCTCCAGCTTGTTCTCAACGGCACGAATGTTGTCCTGAGTATCATCTTCGTATCGGCTTTCGGCTGGGGCGTGGCAGGCGTCGCCATAGCCACGATCATAGCGGAAATGCTGGCGGTTATCATTGGCGCGATCCTCGCCTGGAAGGAACTCTCGCGCTATGGCGTCCTCCCGTCACGACGGCAGATCTTCGATATTGGCGGGATGAGACGCATGCTGGCGGTCAATTCCGACCTGATGATCCGAACCCTGTGTCTGTTATGGGCGCTCACCTTCTTCACCGCCGAAGCCGCCAGGGCAGGCGACGTCATTCTCGCCGCCAACGCCCTGCTCTATCAGTTCTTCAATATCGCCGCCTATCTGCTGGATGGGTTTGCCTTCGCGACCGAAGCTCTGACCGGGCGTGCCATCGGCGCATCGCAGCGCGCCAACTTCCGGCGCACCATCCATCTGACAACAGTCTGGGCGGTTTCGACCGCGACATTGGTCAGCGCAATCTATCTTCTGTTCGGCGGAATCATCATCGACATGATGACCACGAGCGAAGACGTCCGTCAGACCGCGCGCGCCTATCTGCCCTGGGCGGCGGCAACGCCCATTGTCGGGGTCGCAAGTTTCCTGCTCGACGGCATCTTCATCGGCGCAACCCGCACGCGCCATATGCGCAACATGATGATCGTCAGCCTGGCGGTTTTCTTTGCGGCCTGGGCGCTCCTGACGCCGCAATACGGCAATCACGGGCTCTGGGCGTCCATGACCGTTTTCCTGCTGATCCGCGCCGTCACGCTGGCGATCTATTTTCCCGCGCTTGAGAAAGCCGCCTTCACTCGGGCAACGCCGTAACCGCCCAGCGCTCAGCTTCTGTCCCTTTCAACGCGTCAAGATTTGCGCCGCCCGTTTTCTCCAAAGCTTGCGCAAGCCCGGTCTTGATCCGGCCCAACAAAGCATGCCCCTCATAGATCATGCCCGTATAAAGCTGCACCAGCGACGCGCCAGCCTGAATTTTGGCAAGCGCGGTCTCGGCGGAGGCAACGCCGCCAACGCCGATCAAGGGTATCCTGCCTTCCGTCAGCAGCCAGACCTTTGCGAGCAGCCTCGTCGATCTGTCAAAAAGCGGTTGCCCCGACAGACCGCCCATTTCACCACGATATGTGGATTGTGGAATTTCTACGCGGGAAATGGTGGTATTGGTCAGGATGGCGCCGTCAACCTGGTTGGCCAGAAGACAGGACACGACGGCCGGGAGGTCGTCATCATGGATGTCCGGCGCGAGCTTGACGAAAATCGGACGGCCCTCCTGCCCGTTCGCAACAAGGGCGGAACGCTCCTGCATGATCCGCTCAAGCAGCGTATTCAGCCGGTCCGGAGCCTGCAGATCGCGCAAGCCCGGCGTATTGGGCGAGGAGATATTGACGGTGAAATAGTCGGCAAACCGATTGAAACGCCGGAGACCGAGCACATAATCCTCAACCGGATCGGCGCTGTCCTTGTTGGCTCCGATATTGACGCCGACAACGCCCGTGGGGCGCTTCTCCAGCCGGGCAAGCGCGGCGTCGTGACCGCCGCTATTGAAGCCAAGCCTGTTGATCACGCCGCGCTCGCGTATCAGCCGGAACACGCGCGGACGCGGATTGCCCGGCTGCGGTCTCGGCGTCACCGTACCAGTTTCGGTAAAGCCGAACCCCATGGCGAGCAATTGCGCCGGTACGCGCGCATCCTTGTCGAACCCGGCCGCCATGCCCAGCGGATTGGGAAAATTCAGACCGCAAATCGTCTGCGAAAGGCGCGGATCGTCATCGCCTCCGCGCGGGTAAACACCGCTTTCCAGCGCGCGGAGGCTCAGCTCATGCGCCTTTTCCGGATCAATAAACAGGAGGCCGGACTGCGCCGCGCCGATCAGCCGGCCGATCATGCGCCAATCTCCGTAGGCAGGATGTGCACGCCCTGCGCATCACGCGTCACAGGCACGCTAAACAGCGCAAGATCCGTTTTCAACGGCCCGTAAAGATGCGGAAACAGATCGCCGCCACGTGCTGGCTCCCATTTCAGCGCATCGCCGAAAACCGCACTGTCGAAGGCGATAAGCAGCAAATTATCGCGGCCCGCATAATGCTTCGCCAGCGTGCCCGGCAACTGGCTTGCAGTTGAAAAATGGATGAAGCCGTCGGCGCGGTCATGATCGCACCCATGATAAACGCCAGCCGCCACAACATTCGTCCATTCCGTCTGATCACAAATCTTGAATATCAGCTTGTCCATAGCGTCCCTTGTCAGATTATCAAGCGAGGGTGCATTCGAGACATCGTCGTCGGCAGCGGTCCAGATCAGACCGCTTGCGTAACGTCCTGGGCGATCTCCGCCAATCGCCGCACAAGCTGGCGCATGCCCTTCAACCGTTCGTCCGCATCAGGCCAGTCCGCCTTGTAAACCAGCTTGTG
>JAHQVI010000164.1 GCA_019634405.1 Hyphomicrobiales bacterium | reverse complement strand
CATATTGGAGATCGCCAGCGGCTCGGGAGAGCATGTCACGTTTTTCGCCGAACGCAGCGATCCGGACCTGATCTTTCAACCGAGCGATCCGGACCCCGATGCGCGCGCCAGCATCGACGCATGGGCCAATACGCTGCAGACTTCCAATGTTCGCCCAGCCATCGCACTCGACGCATCTGCGCATTCATGGCCCATCACCAAGGCGGACGCCGTATTGTGCATCAACATGATCCACATCTCGCCATGGGCGGCAACGCCCGGTCTGATGGCTGGCGCCGCGCGCATCATGCCGCCTCACGGCCTGCTCTATCTCTACGGCCCCTATCGCCGCGGCGGACGGCATACAGCGCCAAGCAATGAGGCCTTCGATCAAAGGCTGCGCGATCACAATCCGGCTTGGGGCGTACGCGACCTGGAGATGGTGGCGGATGTCGCGCAGGATCATGGCTTCGCGTCGCCGCTTGTGCATGTTATGCCAGCCAATAATCTGTCCGTTTTCTTTCGGCGCAAAGCCTGATGGCGGTTCAATAAATTAGGTTGAAAACGATTGAGTCATCACGCTAATCCGATCCGGATCTATATCGACGCCGACGCCTGCCCCGTCAAGACGGAGACTTACCGCGTGGCCGAGCGCTACGGGCTGCAGGTCTTCCTTGTCAGCAACAGCTTCATCGCAGCGCCGCGCGAGCCTTTCATCGAACGCATTGTCGTCGGCAACGAGCCGGATGCGGCTGATGACTGGATCGCGGAACGCGCCAGTTCGGGCAGCATCGTGATTTCAGCCGATATCCCGCTTGCTGATCGTTGCGTTAAGGCCGGGGCGAAGGTGATCGCGCCGAACGGGCGTTCTCTGGATGAGAATTCCATCGGCATGGCGCTCGCCACACGCAATCTGATGGACGATTTGCGTTCGTCCGGCCAGATCACGAGCGGCCCGAAATCATTTCAGCCGCGCGACAGGTCGAATTTTCTGTCCAGCCTCGACCTTGCCGTTACGCAGTTGAAGCGCGCAGGTTTTCAACCGTAAGCATCCCCGTCAGCGGAGCACGCGCCGAAGTCCCTCCTGCACCTTCTGCAGTACGGGCAGGTAAAGGCGTACAATGTCGTCCGGTTCGGCCTGGACGGCCGCCATCCCCATATTGAGCGCTGCGACGACCTTGCCATGCGTATTGTGGATCGGCACGGCGAGCGCGCGCAGCCCCGCTTCAACCTCCTGATCGACCAGCGCATAGCCCAGCGTCCGGGCAGCGGCGATCCGCGCCATAATCTCCCCCGGATCTGTTATCGTGAAAGCCGAACGCGGCGTAAGATCGGATGCCTCTATCACCGCCCGCGCTTCGGCTTCAGGCATGGCGGCGAGAAGCACGCGCCCCATCGACGTGCAAAAGGCCGGCAAACGCGAACCCGGCATCAGCCCGATAGACATGACGCGCCGCTGCGCCGCACGGGCCAGATAGACGATATCCGTTCCATCGAAGATCGACACCGAACAGGACTGACCGACCTGCTCCGAGAGCTGATCAAGCCAGGGCTGCACGATCTGAGGCAATGGCAGGGCCGCCAGCGCACCCATACCGAGCCGAAGCACGCGTGGCGTCAGCGTGAAATGCTTACCATCATGATCGGCATAGCCAAGATGCTGCAGCGTGAGCAGACAGCGGCGCGCCGTCGCCCGGTCGAGCCCGGTCGCCTCGGAAACCTCGGCGATCGTGAGCCGTGGTCGCTCCGCGCTGAAATGTTCCAGCACGCGCAATCCTTTCGCGAGCGAACCGATCATATCGCTTTTGTTCAACATGCGCACATAATTTTACAATATTCGAACAAATGTCAATATACGCACAATTGATCTTGCCTCCTATCCAGCCCGCGCCCAATAGTGGCACATCAGCTACGCGTCTCAGGAGTATCCCATGGATAAGACAATCCGTTCGCTGAGCGATGCCGTCGCGAAGATTGGCGACGGCGCACGGATCATGATTGGCGGTTTTGGCGGGTCCGGCGCGCCGATCGAGCTCATTCACGCGCTGATCGACAAGGGCCCCCGCAATCTGACCGTCATCAACAACAATGCCGGGAACGGCCATGTCGGTCTTGCCGCCATGATCGAACAGGGCATGATCGCAAAAATCATCTGCTCATTCCCGCGCTCGGCCAATCCGGAAGTTTTCACAGAGCTCTATCTTGCCGGAAAGATCGAGCTGGAGCTGGTGCCGCAGGGCACGCTAGCCGAACGCATCCGCGCCGGCGGGGCGGGTATTCCCGCCTTCTACACGCCGACCAGCTACGGGACCGCCCTGGCCGAAGGCAAGCCCGTCGCCGAATTCGAAGGCAGGCAGTATGTGCAGGAACGCTGGCTGAAAGCCGATTTCGCGCTGATCAAGGCCGAACTCGGCGATCCGATGGGCAATCTCACCTACCGCATGGCCGCGCGCAATTTCACGCCGCTCATGGCCATGGCGGCCGAGCACACCATCGTTCAGGTCTCGCGCGTCGTTCCCGTTGGCGGCATCGATCCCGAGCAGGTCGTAACGCCCGGCATATTCGTCAATTGCGTGGTCGAAGCGCCCGATCCGAAACAGGAAGAAAACCTCAACCGCGAGGGAGCCATCTACCCATGAGCGATGCACTCGACACCATCAAGCTGTCAAACGAGCAGATCGCCTGGCGCGCGGCGCAGGACATTGAAAACGGCGCTTACGTCAATCTGGGCATCGGCTTCCCGGAAATGGTCGCGCGGTTTCAGCCAGAGGGGCGCGAGGCGATCTTTCATACCGAAAATGGCGTGCTTGGCTTCGGAAAAGCGCCGCCCGAAGGCGAAGAAGACTGGGATCTCATCAACGCCGGCAAGAAGGCGATCACGATCAAACCCGGCTCCTCTTTTTTTCATCAGGCCGACAGTTTCGCGATCGTGCGTGGCGGGCATCTCGACGTGGCCATTCTCGGGGCTTATCAAGTCGCACAGAACGGCGATCTCGCCAACTGGTCGACAGGCAAGGGCGGCGTTCCCGCTGTCGGAGGCGCGATGGATCTTGTCCATGGGGCCAAACGCATTGCCGTGCTTACCGACCATGTCACCAAAAAGGGCGAGCCAAAACTTCTTGAACGCTGCACCATGCCTTTGACCGGCGTCGGCTGTGTGACCCGCGTCTACACATCGCTTGCCGTCGTCGATATCGAAGATGGCCATTTCGTACTGCGCGAAAAACTGCCTGCGCTGTCATTCGATGAGTTGCAGAAGGTCACCGGTGCGGAGCTGAAAATCGGCGATGGCGCCACCGACCTCATTGCGCCTGCGCCTTAAGGAGACCCCAGTCATGGCCGACGCTTATATCTGTGATTATGTCCGCACTCCGATCGGCCGTTTCGGCGGAGCGCTGGCAACCATCCGCGCCGATGATCTCGGGGCGATTCCGTTAAAGGCGCTGATGGAGCGTCATGCATCGGTGGATTTCGGCGCGGTTGACGACGTGATCTTCGGATGCGCGAACCAGGCGGGCGAAGACAACCGCAATGTTGCGCGTATGTCGCTCCTGCTGGCCGGTCTGCCAATAGAGGTTCCGGGCGCAACCGTGAACCGGCTTTGCGGGTCGGGCATGAACGCCGTTCTTGACGCGGCCCGGGCAATCAAATCCGGCGAGGCCGAGTTGATGATTGCGGGCGGCGTGGAATCGATGAGCCGGGCGCCCTTCGTAACGCCAAAGGCGGAAACGGCTTTTTCGCGCTCGGCGGAGATCTACGACACGACCATTGGCTGGCGCTTCGTCAATCCGCTCATGAAGACGGCGCATGGCGTCGACTCGATGCCTGAAACCGCAGAAAATGTCGCCGAACTGTTTAACGTCTCACGCGTCGATCAGGACGCCTTTGCTCTGAGAAGCCAGCAGAAGGCTGCGGCTGCGCAAACCAATGGACGCCTCGCGCAGGAAATCCTGCCCGTCACGATCCCGCAAAGAAAAGGCGATCCGGTCATTGTCGATCGCGATGAACATCCGCGCGAAACCAGCATGGAGACGTTGGCGAAGCTCAAAGCGCCATTCCGCGATGGCGGCACGGTTACGGCGGGCAACGCCTCCGGCGTCAATGACGGTGCGGCGGCCTTGATCATCGCATCGGAAGCGGCAGCGGAAAAACACAGGCTTACGCCGATTGCCCGCATTCTCGGCGGCGCGACGGCGGGCGTTGCCCCGCGCATCATGGGGTTCGGCCCCGCTCCGGCGGCCAGGAAGCTGATGGCGCGGCTTGAAATGCCGGTTGAACAGCTCGATGTAATCGAACTCAACGAAGCTTTCGCCTCTCAGGGTCTGGCGACATTGCGCGATCTTGGAATTGCCGATGACGATCCGCGCGTCAATCCCAATGGCGGCGCGATTGCGCTTGGCCATCCGCTCGGCATGTCCGGCGCGCGCATTGCCGGCACGGCGGCGCTGGAACTCAAGCTGACGAAGAAGCGTTACGCGCTTGCCACGATGTGCATTGGCGTCGGTCAGGGCATAGCAGTCGTGCTTGAACGCGTTTAAGCCTTCGGGCGCTGCCCCCCAGCGCCGGCCGCGGCGCTATATCTGTTTGCTCAAACATCGGATTTTTCCGAGAACCGGCGTCCACTTTTCGGTCCGATGCTCTCATTATTGAAGCATCGGACCGTCCAAATTACAGCTCCCGAGTTGGCATTGATTGCGCCTGCGCCGCCCAATCTGCGCAAGAGCTTTCCGTAACATGCGCAATAGGTCGCAATCTCACGAAAAAGATCGCTGCTACGCCCTTCAGTCATGGCCGTTCCCCGGGATTTCTGTTTTAAGTACGAGCTGTTTGTTTCTTAGGAAAAAGCCGGGCTAGTCATGTAACAAGAGCGGAGAAGCGCTCAGGGAATGTGGAGATGATATTAGGGAAGCATATTGCGGTCGTGGGGGCCGGAATCGTTGGGCTGGCCATCGCTCTCAGATTGAGACGGGACGGCTTTCGGGTAACCATATATGACCCGATGGAAGCGGGAAGCCAGACTTCGGCCGGAAATGCCGCAATCATCATGACATCGCAAACCGTGCCTGTTGCAGAAGCAGCGATCCTGCGCAAGCTTCCCTCGCTCCTGCAAAAGAAAGATGGCCCGCTGACGATCCGCAAGATGCATTTGCCTGCATTACTTCCCTGGATTTCGCTGTTTGCCAAAAACAATACGCGCAAGCGCCGAGCCGAGATCTCCGAGATACTTAAGCCCCTGTCAATGAATTCATTTTCACTCTGGAGCGATCTGGCCGGACCGTATGACACACCGCGCCATTTCAGCCAGAACGGGTTGCTGTACGCGTACAAAACACGAAAAGCGTTCAGGGCCGCAAAGCTCGATGCAAGTATACGCGGCGAGCATGGCGTACCTTACGAAATCATCGATCGGGAAGATATGCTGGACCTCGAACCCGCACTGATTGAAGGGCTCGAAGGAGGCATTCTTTACAACGATGTTGTGCAATGCCTCGATCCGCGCAAGCTCAGCGACGCTATTTCCGGTCTGTTTCGCACATCGGGCGGTGAAGTTCGGCGACTTGCCGTACGCAGTATCAAACCGGTCGACCGGAACACCGTCAAAATCGTGACGGAAGAAGGCGAAACCGCATATGAAGAAGTCATCGTAGCGGCTGGGATTGAATCGTCGGAGTTGCTCGCCCCTCTCGGTACCAGGCCGAAAATCGCAAGCGAGCGCGGCTATAATTTGATGTTGCATGAGCCGGAAATGTCTCTTGAACGGCCAATCGTTGCAGGCGAAGGTCGGTTCGTGATCACGCCGCTGGAAAAAGGCATCAGGCTTGCCGGCACATCCGAATTTGCGCATCCGGAGGCGCAGCCGAACTGGGATCGCGCTGACCGGCTGTTCGATCAGGCGCAGGAGCTGTTGCCGGAACTGGACGGCGAGGACAATGCAACGCGATGGTGTGGATCGCGCGATTCAACGCCCGACGGTCTGCCCCATGTCGGCAGGCTAAAGAAGCACCGTAATGTCATGTGCGCTTTCGGACATGGCCATATGGGGCTTACCCTGGCGGCAACCACTGCACAGCTCATTTCCGATATTCTTCTCAAACGCGAGCCTTTGGTCGACATCGCTGCGCTTTCGCCGGAACGCTTCTGAGCTGTCCTCCCTTTCCAACCTTGTGAGCAACATCAATTTTCCTGCATGTGCAGACCGGATGATCGATGATCGCCAACGTGTCCGGCGAAACGGATTGCCATGCGCATTGCAAGACTGCATGGGCAAATTCTGCCAGCTTGCTCGCACAGTCCCTCGCCTTCAACCGCCCCGTACGCTCGGGACAATCACTCCTTACGCATTTGCCATCACGATAATCAGGAGGATCAGCAACACGTTCATCTGCTCTGAGAGAGATGCATGGCCAACAGGCACACGGTGGCGGTATTCGCGGACAATTTTCGTCTCTGGCATAGGCATTGGCAGTGGGCTGTCGACCGGCTTCTTGCGAATCCAGCGCCAGAGCCATGCCAGGGCATATCGCCCATACCGGCCAAGCGCGAGCGAACCGTGTGTGAAGCTGCGATAACGCAGTGCAAAGCCAAGCCAGATGAATATGCCGATCCAGGCGACTGTCGAAAGCAGATCGCTGAGCACAAACCAAACGATGCTCCAGAGAACGCCAATGCAAAAGCTGACGATCATCCAGATGAATGAGAAGAATTCAGCCATTGACGGCGCGCTCCCAACATTCTGCCCGCCAGACAATCGCGAACAGTATGCGCTATTTATCTGTTAACAGTTGCTGCGGATTTAGCCCTTATTAAGAAACGCCAGCGACTAACTTTGATTGTCTGCCATAAGCTAACGAGCGCAGTATATTCAACCTGCATTTGGTGATGGAAACGAAAAACGCCGCTCTGATCGCTATATTGCCGCGCCATGCTTTTCGCCTTTTGCCGCATGCGCACGCTAGATCATGGTTTCCAGCCGCGCAAGGCTCTCGGGATCAGACAGTATAGCTGCTTTTTCATTCGGCTTCAGAAGACGCAGCAATTCCGCCAGATCGCTTGAAATCTCCAGCTTGGCGCGCCCGACCGCCAGGCTCGGCGAAATACGCGCTTCCCGCGTGACCGGCTGCAACTCGATGAGTTGCCTGTGCAGGTTTCGCAGTTGCGGATCATGGGCAAGCTGGAAAATCGCCTCGTTCTTCTGGAATTCCCGCGCGAGCAGTTCGGTATTGTGCTGCGCTGAAATCGAAATGTCCGGCGCATTCAATTCGTCGGGCGTCTGGAAAATACCAAGCTTTCGCGCGATTTCACCGCCCTTCCGCGTTGCTGAGATGCGCGATAACGGACCGGAAAAGGTCAGGCCAAGCGTTGCCGGAAGCAGCCAGAGAAACAAGGGCAGCGACATGGTGAAAGTAAAAATTCCCAGACTGACGCCGATCATCATGTGCAGCAGGTGATAACGGAACACCCAGCTCGCCGGGAGAGAACCATCATCCCGGCGCTGCGGATTCCAGCCGCTGTCACGGCCTCGGACAATGTCGAATATCGCCGCAGACTGTATCAGCATCATGATATGGGCAACGAGCGAGGACATGATCGTTTCGATCGCCATGCTCGCGGTTAACCCGAACACCCCTCCAAAGCCTCGCCGCTTTTGCGTACTCAACAGGGCGAGGATGTATCCGAACAGTTTCGGCAGAAGCAGCAGGCCGAGCGTCAACATCAGCAAACTGATCGCGCGTTCGCTGTCCTGCATTGGCCAGGTTGGAAATAGCGGTTGATCTCCGCCGAAATAGATCGGTTCCGCCGTCAGCTGCTGGATGGTCAACGTCAACGCCGCAACCAGGAAAACCAGCCAGAACAAGGCGGACAGATAGGCCATTATCCCCATTACCAGATGCAGGCGGCTCAATGTTCGCAGACCGCTCGCGCCAAGAACGCGCCCATGCTGGAGATTGCCCTGACACCAGCGCCGGTCCCGGGTGGCGAAGTCAATCAGACTTGGCGGAATTTCCTCGTAGGAACCGCCCAGCTCCGGCGCCATGCAAACCTGCCAGCCCGCACGGCACATCAAGGCGGCTTCGACGAAGTCGTGACTGAGGATCTGTCCACCGAAGGGCGGCTCGCCCGACAATTGCGGCAACCCCGCGGATTCCGTAAACGCCTTGACCCGGATGATTGCGTTGTGGCCCCAGAAATTGCCGGTGCCGCGATGCCAGAAGGCAATTCCGGTTGCAACGACAGGACCGTACAGGCTGTCGGCAAATTGCTGCATCCGGGCAAACAGCGTATTGCGGCCGATCGTGACCGGCACGGTCTGAATGAGGCCCGCGCTTGGCATCTTGTCCATTGCGTGCGCCAGGCTGACCAGCGTCCGACCGGTCATCAGGCTATCGGCGTCGAGCACGACCATATAGTCGTAAGCTGGCCCCCATCGCCGGCACCAATCCGCGACATTCCCTGATTTCTTGCCATTATTCGTGGCGCGGCGGCGATAAAACAGACGCGGTCCCTGCCCGGGCCGGGCGCGCGCCGCATTGAAAGCCGCCTCCTCGTGAACCCAGATATCGGGGTCGGTCGTATCGGACAGGACGAAGATATCGAAGGCTTCGCCGTGACCGGATTTATCCAGCTCGGTTATCGTGGCCAGCGCCATGCCGAAAATTCTCTCCGGCGATTCATTATAGGTGGCGACGAGAATTGCTGTCCGCCCTTGCGGCAGACCGGCTGCTTCCTGCTCTGACGGCAATTCGACGATCGAGCGCTTGAGACCGAGCGTTATGGTCACGAAGCCGGCGAGCGCGGTCATGAATGAAAGGGAAAGCCAGGCGATGTTGAGTACGAACAGACCGATCAATACGACTTCAAGCTGCGCATAGCCGCCGACTTCCAACACCATACGCAACTCGTTGGTGAGATAGGCCGTGATCGCGAGCGCTCCGCCAAAGACAAGCATGCGGCGGAACATGGCGCTCTTATCGGCTGCCCGCTTGCGTCCGCTGGCGGGATCATACCGCCAGAGATCCTGCTGCGGAAATGCTTCGCCCGAGCGCTCGACGGGAAGCGGCGAGCTCCATGCCCTGTAAAAATCCTGCATCAAGCCTTGCCTAGCCCGACCAGCGGTAGACCCAGGTCTCGGAAACAACCTGGCCGTCATATTTCAATTGGCAGATCAAGTCGGTCTCCCGCTGTTCGCCTGGCCTGTAACCGAACATTACGCGCTGACCGCCCGTGGCGGGATTATACTGAACCTTGCGCGAAATGATTTCGCCGCTGCTGGCACGCAGTTCGGCGTCATAAGCGTTCAGATTACAACTGCTACATGAATGGCTACTGTCGAAGTCTATAATGAACGTTGCGTTTTCACCATTGGTTTCACGGCCAATCAGAGTTTGCCCCACGCCTGCCTTATTGGCTCGAAGCGGAATATCTTCAGCCCAATGCAGGCGATAGCTGAAACTGTAACTATTATTCCGTTCCAGCGGATAGCGCGGCCTCCAGAAGACAATGATATTGTTGAATATTTCGCTCTGGCTTGGCACCTCGATCAGATCAACTGCACCTTCGCGCCAATTGCCGACCGGCTCAACCCAGAGCGTTGGCTGAATATCGAAACGGGCATCCAGATCCTCATATGCGCCGAAGGATCGCTTGCGCTGGAGCAGGCCAAAGCCGCGCGGCGTACGGTCAACGAACACGGAATATTGCAATTGCTCGGGATTTGTAATCGGCCGCCAGATCCACTCGCCGGCCGCATTCCAGATCTGAAGGCCATCGGAGGAATGAACATTCGGGCGATAGCCGGTTTCCCCGGTCGGGTCTGCCGCACCGTAAAAATACATGCTGCTGATTGGCGCAATACCGACATGCGGCAACCGCTTGCGCGGAAACAATGTGCAATCGACGTCGATCACGGTGCTTTCGCCGGGCGCGGCCCTGAAACGGTAGGCTCCTGTGATGCCCGGACTGTCCATCAGTGCATAAATCGTCAGCACGCGTTCGCCGGCCTGAGGCTTCTCGACCCATATCTTGCGGAAGAATGGAAATTCCTCGCCGCGGGACTGAGCGGTGTTGATGCTGAGCGCGCGCGCCGAAAGACCGAAGACCTGCCCGCTTGCAAGCGCCCGGAAGAAGGTTGCGCCCTGAAAGGCAAGAAAAGCGGAATAGTCGTCAGTATTGTGGATCAGCGTATCGGCGCTTAATCCGGAAAATCCCGAGCGGGAATTTGCCGCCGGCCTTTTCAGCGGCGCGTTGAAATCGAACAGCGACGGCGAATATGCAACCGGAACGCCCGTACCATTCTCGACAATCTCGATTTCGACCGGCGTGCGATACTGGAAACCGGTATGTAACAGCTTCAGTCTGAAATTCAGGACCTCATCTCGCCAGATCGTGGCGTCATTCCTGTATTGAATGGACTCGTAGCTTTCACGGTCGAGATTGGCGAGTTCGCTCGGAAGGCTGAGCTGTGGCGCATTGTGAGGCGTTTGCGAAAGGCTTTTGGCCTGTTTGAGCAGCCTTGCATATGAAAATTGCCGATCAGGAGGCGTGCGTCTCAACGGTACCGGGGCGTCATTCTGCTCCTGCGCGGTGAGTGATTGCCGGTCAAGGGCGGCAGCAAACCCCAGCGCTCCCGCAAACGTTAAGAACTTGCGACGGTTCATACCATGCCAGCCCGCATCTTTCAGCGAGCTGTCCCGCGTTGAAGTTGGCGCTGTCGAGCAATGCGCTGCACTTGCAGCGCTCCTCCAAAGCTCAGCAGCGAATGCTGCTTCGGCCAGCGTTCCCGATCATGTGGAATCGAGATTTTTTGAGGCATATTTGAGGCGGACGCAAATGAAAAACAACTTTCGAGAGGGCCATTTAACGCATTCGGTTAATCATGTGCGCTCACATCCGTCACGGCGATAGTTTGCCGCTGACAAGCCCGGTCTGTTTGTATGAAGAATGCCATATTGCTGTGGCTCCCTGAACGTGGGCTCAAGAAACTTTGATGCAATGTTAGTTCAGCAGCATGGGACTTGCATGCTCTATATTAAGATAGGGTTGTTATAGGGGGTTGTGCGCAATTTTGCGGGTCGATCGCCGAAGTGACCTCTCCATTGATGTTGCAATAGGTCTTCAAGGCGAATTGACCTCTTATACGCGCTCAAAAATGCGGCTGTCGCATGTGCCGAACGTCAACACATATGCGTCCTTATGATTGCTCAGGAGAAGTGGCGGGAATGAATACAGGAGCGGAAAGAAGCTTGATTAGACTTGCCGCATTGGCAGGGGCCGCGCTCCTGCAAGTTGCCGCCAGCTCAGCATTTGCGCAGGGTTTTGAGCTTCCGCAATCAAGGTCTCCGCTGGCGCCCGGCAGTTCCTCCCAATCTTCAGCATCGATCCCGGGCAAGTCGGAAGCAAAAGCGCGTACGGAACGCGTGCAGATTGAACTCTTGCCGAGCAAAATGGCGGTTGCACCGGGCGATGAGATCACAATCGCACTCAAGCAGACGATCAAGCCGGGCTGGCACACCTACTGGACCAATCCGGGCGATTCCGGAGAGCCAACGCATATTGACTGGAAATTGCCAGCCGGAGCGCGCGCCGGTGCGATCCTGTGGCCGCTTCCAGATGCGATCCCTGTCGGCCCGCTGATGAATTACGGCTATTCCGACGAGGTCATCCTGCTATCGGAGATGACCGTGCCGCAAGGCTCAGCCAAAGGGTATTTTGATATCTCGGCCGATGTGCACTGGCTGGTCTGCGAAGAAATCTGCGTGCCGGAATCGGCCTCGGTAAAGCTGAGCCTGCCATATGTGGACGGCACAATTTCAATGCCTCCCTCGCCAAATGTCGGCCTCATCGCCAAAACGCGCGCCAATTTGCCCAAGCCGATGCCCTGGCCGGCGGAGTATGGTCTGTCGGAAGGCGCAGATAACACGCTTACGATCCGTTTCGACAATATAAAGGACAGGATAGCGGAAGGCGCTGAAGCATATTTCTTTCCGGTCACATGGGGCGAATTGGCCCATGCAGAGCCGCAGACCGTCTCCTTCGAGGACGGCGATCTGTATGTCCGGACCAAGACCGGCGATGCATTCGCGGCCGAGCCGCCTGCCTCGATCTCAGGCGTATTGTCGGTCACAGAGAAAAGCGGTGAACGTCACGGCTATCAAATACACGCCGCGCATTCGGCTGTCGCGATTACCGCGCCCCAAACCGCTACACCGCTCGCCGCCGATTCGTCAGGCGGTCTGTCAGTGTGGGTTGCCCTGGGTTTTGCCTTTCTCGGCGGACTAATCCTCAATCTCATGCCTTGCGTTTTCCCGGTTCTAACGCTCAAGGCCCTGTCGCTGGTGAAAAATGCGGACAACGCCTCTGTGCGACGCGTCAAGGGCTTCGCCTATTTCGCAGGCGTTCTCGCCAGCTTTACGCTTATTGCCGCCGCGCTTCTCGCCTTGCGGGCGGGCGGCTCGGTGATCGGTTGGGGCATGCAATTCCAGTCGCCGGGCTTCGTGCTGCTGATGATGGCCCTGTTTCTCGGGCTGGCGCTCAATATGTCCGGCGTTTACCATTTCGGGTCCAGCGTCTGCAATGTCGGTGACAACCTGACGCGGCGGTCCGGCTTGCGCGGCGATTTCTTCACCGGCGTGCTGGCAACCGTTGTGGCCACACCCTGCACGGCCCCCTTCATGGGCGCGGCCATGGGCTACGCCTTTACGCAACCAGCGCTCATTGTGGTCTTGGTGCTCATTGCCCTTGGTGTTGGATTTGGCCTGCCCATCCTGCTGCTCAGCCTTTCGCCTGCATTTGCGCGGCTGATGCCGAAACCGGGCGCATGGATGGAGACGTTCAGGCAAGTCATGGCATTCCCGCTCTATGCGACCGCCGCCTGGCTGCTGTGGGTATTGAGCATTCAACTTGGCAGCAATGGCGTGCTGCTCGGTTCGGCGCTGCTGGTTGCCGTCGGCTTTGCCGCCTGGCTTTACGGGCGCAGCGATCAGACCAGTCGCGCCGGAAGCCTAACCGCCATTAGCGTCGCCATTCTTGCCATGGGGCTTAGCGCCTGGACGGTCTCCGATGGATTTGGCAATCAGCAGAGCCGCATCATGGCGCAGACAAGCGGCGAGTACGATGGTCCGAAAGCGGAAACCTTTACCCGCGCACGCCTTGATGAGTTGCTCGCGCACCGGCAACCGGTCTTTATCAACCTCACGGCGGCCTGGTGCATCACATGCAAAGTCAATGAACAAGTCGCGCTTAAGTCGGAAGCTTTCAGCAACGCGCTGGAGGAAAACAACGTGACCTATCTCGTTGGCGACTGGACGAATGGCGATCCCGAGATTACTGCGCTCCTGTCCGAGCAGGGGCGCGTCGGCGTGCCCTTATATCTGCTCTATACTGGGGAAGCGGGCGTTCCGCCAAAGGTATTCCCGCAAATCCTGACTGGCGCCATAATACTGGACGCCTTCGCAGATGTTCTCGGAGACGTGGCGAGGACGGCGCAAAAGCTGAATTAAGACAGGTTTATGGTTGCAGGCGAACCTGGCTTCGCTTCGGAAATGCCTCCACAATTCGCTGCCCGGATTGTGGCGAAAAACCAGTTCAACCGATTTCACACAACTTTCTCAGTGCTATCCTCAGTTTTCGGGCCGCTGCCAGTTACTGTAGCCATAGCCCAACAGCGTGAGATATGAAGGCCACAATTAACCTGATAACTGAGATTAAGTTAAAATTGTAGACAAATTTCCAATGTATTCGCAGTCAAACACCTGAATGAAGACTTCTCCCGCAGACCGTCAATGAACCGATCCTCAGTTATTCGGGGAGGTAGGGCGACGTCCACCTTCGTGAGCTGCATTATTTCCCCGCCACAATGACCGCTTTTGCATAAATAGCCTCCTCAAGTGGCTCAATCGCAACAGTCGTTGCAGACGCGCTTCGCTGCGCCACAATCATGACGAGATCTGAAAATGCTCCGCCAGTCAAAATGGATATGGATCGGACCTACGTATCGAAAAATGCGAATGTGTACAAATTTCGGCCAAACATTGTGGCATTGGCTGCAATCTGTCTGAAGTCGCAAATGCATTTAATTCAAACTTGTACATTAAATATATCAGATCATTACCATTAACGGTTTGTAAATTCTAAATACAACTTAAGAATGACTTTGATTTTCATTGTGCTCAAAAAAAGGCAGCAAACTCATAAACGTAAAGAAACGCATATGTTGTGAATGTAAACCTCCACAATCCTCACGATTATATATACGAATAATTGCATGTTTAACCCTTCGCAACCGTCAAGCCGTTGCGACTACCTACGTGATCTCGCTTAATCCGCATTGGAGCGAAGGCACAACGTCTTCGCGGCGCCACCGCAAAAGCGGAAGGGCGTGTACCATCGGACCAGTTCCGATCCCTTAATGGAAAAGTTGGAGTGAAATCCCATGCGTAAATCTCTCGCACTTCTCAAGCGCTTCGCACGTGAAGACGACGGCGCATCCATGGTCGAATATGCGGTCCTGGTTGGCCTGATCTCCGCCGCACTCATTACTGCAGTCATTGCACTAAGTGATCAGATCACGACTGAGTTCAACGAAGTCACCGGTCAGCTCGGCGGCATTGGCGGCTAAGCACCCCTTCTCCAATCGTTCGGCAATTTATTGAGGAGAGCACGCAATGAGATTTAGCAATGTCATAATGATTGGCATCGCAATCGCGTGCGCTTCTCTCGCCGCTCTTCTTTCGCGGGCCTGGCTTGTCAGCCAGTCCGCGAAAGCCCCCGCCGCAATCCAGGCGGAGATCAAACCAAAGCTGTCCATCGCCATCGTGGCGCACGACGTCAAATATGGCGACAAGCTGACGGAAAAAAACGTCAAACTCGCGCCCTGGCCAAGCGACGCCCTGCCGCGAGGAGCATTCACAGATCTCAAGACATTACTGAGTAGCGGTAACGTCGCCGTGCTGCGTGAGATGACCCAGGGCGAACCGGTACTTGGCCACAAGCTGATCGGCGGAGAGAACGACAATTCGCTGCCGGGCAAGCTGACCGAAAACATGAAGGCGATAACGATTCGCGTGAACGACGTTGCAGGCGTCGCCGGTTTCGTTCAGCCGGAAGACCGCGTCGATGTTTTTCTGACCTACTCGAAAGATCAGAACAAGGACAACCCCGCTATCGGATCGTCCGTCGTCGTCCTGCTTCAGAACATCCGGGTTCTGGCGGTCGACCAGACAACGAGCCGCGCGGACCAGCCAACGCCGGCCAATGCCGTGACGCTGGAAGTGAACACACAGGAAGCGCAAAAGCTTACGCTGGCCAGCTCGGTCGGCAATCTGTCTCTAGCGCTGAACCGGCTCGACGGAAAATCCGCGGTCGAGAATATCAGTACGCTTAGTTTTGACGACATAGTGAATCAGGGACGCATCATGAATGGCGCGCCGCTTCCGGAGGGGGAAACCGGACCAGTCGTCACCGTAACCCGTTCAGTGGAAAGAAAAAATTACGCCGTACCGCAGGACAATCGTTCTGACGAAAGCTGGCAGCATCAAATACTGAGTCATCAGGGACAAACCTCGAATCGTAATGATAACGGCACGGCGACAGATCAGTAACTGCGTCATTCGTATCGCGTTGTGCAAGGGAATGAGGGTCAGGGGAACGATTATGAGTTGGTCACAAGCAGCATTTCGCAGGCTTGCTGAGCGCAGCGTTCGTTGGGCGATGCAGATGAGGAAATCAAGCATGTTCAACATGAAGCTCGTACCCGCTGCGCTGATCGCATTTGCGGTCGGGTTCGGCGGAACGCCGTCACATTCGGCCGAACCTGCCGATCCTGACGAAATCATTGCGGGCGAACCCAACGGATCAGCGCGGATTTACCAGGTGTCGCCGAGCGAGGATCGGATCGAAATCCAGGTGACGCTGCACAAGTCCGAAAGCGTTCGCGTAGGCCTGCCATTCAGCGAGGCTCTCGTCGGCAATGCCGAAGTTGCCGATGTCATTCCGCTTACTGACCGCTCCATCTACATTGTCGGCAAGCAGATCGGCGTCACACGCCTTGCCCTGCTCGACAATAACAAGCAGCTTCTTGGCGTAGTCGATGTCGAGGTAACATACGATCTCGACGGCCTGCGCTCGCGTTTTCGCGGTAATCCGGGGCTCGACGGCATCGTCGTCCAATCCGTGAACGGCAAGATCCTCCTGACTGGCACGGTTCCGGACGCCGTAGCAATGCAGCAAGCCCTGATATTGGCGCAGCAGCTGTCCCCGGATGACGTGACCAATGCGATGAAGGTGGCCGCGCCTCAACAGGTTATGCTGGAAGTTCGCTTTATTGAAGCGAACCGCTCCGCCTCCAAGGCTCTCGGCGTGGAATCCTCCATCTTTGGCGGAGACGTTTCAAGCCTTACCGGCGTAGGCAGCTTTAGCGGAGATAATATCGCCGGTTTTACCAATGACCTGGCGGCCGGCCTCGTCAGCAACTCCGTTCCGTTCGGATCCCTTGTCGCAAGCATTGTTGCGGGCAACACCAATATCGACCTGTTCATCAAGGCGCTTGAGGAACGAGGGCTTGCGCGCCGGCTCGCAGAACCGAACCTCGTCGCTCTGTCCGGAGACACGGCAAGCTTTCTCGCCGGTGGTGAGTTCCCGTTCCCGGCTTCGGCGAAAGATGATGAAATCACGGTTGAATTCAAGAAATTCGGTGTAGGGCTTGCCTTTACGCCAACCGTTCTCTCCCAGGGACAGATCAATCTGAAGATCGAGCCGGAAGTGAGCGATCTTGATCCGACCAAGTTCATCAAGGTTGCCGATGGCGTTGAAATTCCCAGCCTTGTCGTCCGCCGCGCTTCGACCACGGTTGAGCTGCGGGACGGCCAGAGTTTCGCCATTGCGGGCCTGCTGCAAAGCAATCATTCGCGCAGTCAGGACCAGTTGCCCTGGCTCGGCGATGTGCCGGTGCTTGGCGCGTTGATGCGCAGCGCCGCCTGGCAAAAGGAAGAGACCGATCTGGTCATCATCATCACGCCGCGCCTGGTCAAGCCGATCGCTCCCGGCCAGAAACTGGCGTCGCCGCTCGCAAAACGCATTCCGACGAATGAAAAAGAATTTTTCCTGACCGGCCAGCAGGAAGAGGACACCCAGCAGCCGGACGTACATTTGGGCCACATCATCGACTGGTCTCCCGAAGAGTCGGTTGAAGATGAGGGTTGGAAAGGGGTAATTCAATGATCCGCGATCAGAAGATGAACGTAAAACGCGCTCTGACGGTTGCTATGGCTGGCGGCTCCATACTGTTCCTCGCAGGTTGCTACGAACGCGACTACTACACGCAGAGAGACACCATCTCTCTCGGCGCCGGCGACGCTGTCGCCACCAACGCGAACGCGCAGACGATCGATCCGTGGCCGCCTCACGCCAAAGATACCGATATCGATCTTGAAGGCCCGCGCGCCGTCGTGGCCGTGGACCGCTATCAGACAAACACATCGTTGAAGCCGAAGGGGCTGTCAAAATCCATTTCGCCGGTCATCTATCCAGGAGGCGCTGGAGGACCGTCCGTCATAGATTGATCAGGGGAGCGCCTTCTGAGTATCGAAAGTTTTATTGAAAGTTGAGCTGGAGTGAAGTCGACATGTCAATAATGGAGAAGTTGCGGCCAGGCTCGGTTATCGTGGCCGATGACCGACACAAAGCCCCAGCGACTCGCGACAACATGGCCAAACCTCCTGTCCTGCTTGGCAGCACAGCAGCAGACGTCCTCTTGATCAGTGAAGATCTTGAATTGAAGTCCATTATCGCTAACGGGTTCGCCGAAAAGAAGCACTTCATTCTCAAGAGCATCAAGGGGGCGGTGTCCGAGACAGAGAATTTTCTCAATCTCGACAACCTGCCGGGCATTCTCCTGCTCGATCTGAAAACAGCGGGAACAGATGACCTTGCAGCGCTCGAACGCGTCAAACGCGGCGCTTTTGCCGATGTTCCGGTCATCGCGCTGTCGAGTTTCCTCGATCATGACATCGTTCGCAAACTTGTGCAGATCAAGGTCGATGACTGGCTGCCCAAAGATGCGCCTTTCACGGAAATTTACCGCGCTTGCGAAAAACTCTACCGCAAGCCGACCGCGCAAAAGCTTAGCAAGGACGCAACCTGCTATTCCTTCATACCAGCTTCAGGCGGCGCCGGTACAACGACGCTTGCGATTGAAACGGCTTTCCTCATCGGCAGGACGAAGCGTCAGATCGGCAGCACCTGCCTCGTTGATCTGAACTTCCAGGACGGCTGCATCGCGGATTATCTGGACATCACCCCGTCCTTCCGTATCGAAGAACTGTCGGGTTCTCCGGGCCGGCTTGACCGCCAGCTTCTCGATGTCATGCTGTCGCGCCACGCCTCCGGTCTCGCCGTTCTGGCCACGCCGCGCATACCAGGCAAGTTCATCGATGTCGAGGACGGGCTGATCGGCCAGGTGCTCGGCCTGTTGTCGCGCTCTTTCGATCAGGTCATCATCGACCTGCCCAAGAGCTGGTATCCCTGGATGGATAACGTTATCTGGGGATCGAACCACGTTTACGTCGTCACGAATTTCACCGTACCGGCACTGCGTCACGCCCGCTATGTGCTCGACGCCATACTCGCCAAAGCCGTCAACGATGCGCGCGTCTCTGTCGTCGTCAACCGTCACCGCGAGAAGCTGTTGGGCGGCGGGTTGAAGAAAGCCGACGCCGAACAGCTCATGCGCGACTGGCTCGCCGGGTTTATCCCGGACTGCACCGACCTCGTTCACGAAGCGATCAACCGCGGCATGCCGGTGTCGGAGGTGTCAAAGGGAAGCAAACTGGAGAAAGCGCTTCAGCGAATATTGGCAAAGAGCGAGTAGCTCTTGTGAATACGCTCAAGCCGGGATTGGGATAGATGTCAGAACGTTTTCTACCAGGGGGCGAAAGATTTGGAGGCGCGGCGCGCAACGGCGTAAAGTCGGGTGTGCCCGCCAAATCGCGCCTACGGTCCACCGACGTCCTTAGAGACGAAATGCAGCAGATGAACCAGGAGCTGATCGAGGCGAAGGTCCGTCTGCATCGCAGGCTTATAGACGATCTGAACCTGCCAATGCTTGAGCGGCTGTCACGCGAGGAACTCCGTGTACAGATCTCGGAGATCGTGACGGAATATGTCAAGACTGAGCGCATCCTGCTCAATGCGCGTGAACTGGAAAATTTTACCACAGAAGTCCTCGACGAACTGACCGGCCTTGGCCCCATCGAGCCGTTGCTGAAAGACCCGACCGTTAGCGATATCCTGATCAACACGCATGAGAAGGTCTATGTCGAACGCTTTGGCCAGCTCGAACAGGTTCCGGTTCGCTTCAAGGATGAAGGGCATGTGCTGCGTATCGTCAACAAGATCATCAGCGCCGTCGGCCGCCGTGTCGATGAATCCCAGCCGATGGTCGATGCGCGTCTGGCTGACGGATCGCGCATCAACGTTGCCGTTCGCCCGATTGCGGTGGACGGCCCGCTCGTGTCGATCCGGAAATTCGCAGAACAGGCTTACGACCTTGACGGCCTCGTTTCGGTTGGCTCGCTGACACAGAAGATGGCGGACCTGCTCAAGGCCGCCGTCAGGGCGAAGCTCACGCTCGTCGTTTCCGGCGGCACCGGCAGCGGCAAGACGACGCTGCTCAATGCGCTCTCTTTGTATATTTCAAACAAGGAGCGCCTGATCACGATCGAGGATGCCGCGGAGTTGCGCCTTCAACAGCCCCATATTGGCCGCCTTGAAACGCGCCCGCCGAATATCGAGGGGCGCGGCGAAATCCGCCAGCGCGAACTCGTGAAGAACGCCCTGCGCATGCGTCCCGACCGCATTATTATCGGTGAGGTGCGCGGTGAGGAAGCCTTCGACATGCTTCAGGCCATGAATACTGGCCACGAAGGCTCGATGACGACCATCCACGCCAACACACCGCGCGACGCCGTCAGCCGCCTGACCCAAATGGTCGGAATGGTCGGCCTCAACATGCAGGAGGCAAGCGTCAAGGCCCAGATCGCTTCGGCCATAACCGTCATTATCCAGCTTCAGCGCTTCAGCGATGGCCGCCGCCGTATTGTCAGCGTCGCCGAAGTTACCGGCATGGAACAGGACGTGATCCAGATGCAGGAGATCTTTAAGTTCAACCGTCAGGGAACGACGCCTGAAGGACAGATCCGCGGCGATTACCGCGCCACGGGCCTAAGGCCATCCTTCATGGATGATTTGCGGCTCAAGGGCTTTAGCTTTTCGAACGATTATTTCGATCCGGGGATATCGCTATGAGCATGGCAGCCCTTATCCCGCTCCTGATCTTCGTCGCAGTATTGCTGCTGGTGATCGTTTTCTATCTGACTGTTTCGTCCCAGCATTTTCAGCGGGCGAGCATGCAACGACGACTTCACGACGTCGGCGGCGCGAAGACGACGGAAGGCGAGCTAAAACGGGCGCGCCACGACCGCAGCCTCTCGCCGGAAGGGCATTATTCCATGCCCATCATCTCGCTCAACCTGCTCATACTGCAATCAGGCGCGACTGTCGGCGTACAAGGCATCCTCTTTACGATGGCCTTTCTCGCGGCCGGATCGTACTTTATTATCAGCATCATTCTGTCCAGCACTGTCTTTGGCACGATCGGCGCGGCCGTGATCGGCATCGGCCTTCCGGTTATGGCGCTGCGTTTAATGCGGAGATCACGTCAACGTGCGTTTGAGGAACAACTTCCCGACGCGCTTGACACGCTGGTGCGCGGCCTCAAGGCGGGTCACTCCATCCCGATTGCAATCTCGACTGTCGGCGATCAGATGCCGCAGCCTCTTGGCAACGAATTCGCCATGACCGGCGCGGAAATGACCTATGGCCTTGATGTCGAAACCGCGCTTTCAAACCTGCGATCGCGCGTGGGGCAGAACGATTTGACGCTGTTCGTACTTGCCGTGACGATCCAGGCCAAGATGGGCGGCAATCTGGCGGAAATCCTGAGCAACCTCGCCACGATCATCCGTCTACGTTTCAAGTTGCGCCGTAAGGCGACCGCGCTGTCGGCGGAAGGCCGCTATTCGGCGGTCTTCCTGACGCTGATGCCGATCGTTTTGTTCGGCGTACTCTGGCTCATCGCGCCCAACTATTACGGCGAGGTCTGGGATATCTGGTACGTCAAACCGACGCTGGGGGCGGCGTTGGTCTGGATGCTGATCGGCAATTACGTCATGAACAGAATGGTCAAGTTTAGTATCTGATGGACACTGTACTGACATATCTTTTCGACAGCGTGCACTATTCGGAAGGCTCGGTTCTTTTCGGAGCAGTCTTCTTCACCTTCATGTGCATGTTTCTGTTCGCGCTGGCTGTCACTGATGTTTTTCAGCGCCGCAGTGACATCCGCAAGCGCGCTCAGTTTGAATTCGCCTCCACCTCGGGCCAGCGTCTGTCGGATGAGGGAAACGAAGAATCCAAACGCTCCTTGCGCTTTCAAAGCATGGCGGAAAACACCGCTGTCATGGCGAAGGTCGAACGCCGCCAGAAACTGGACTGGAATGAGAGCGAGAAAACCGCGCTGCAACGCGATCTGGTCGCCGCGGGATTTTTCGGCGCCAACAATGTGATCTGGTACCAGTCCGTTCGGCTCTTTTTCCTGGTTGGCCTCCCGATGGTCGTCAGCCTGCTCCTGACCATAGCCGGGATCACGTTCCAGTCGGCCAGCGTTTATGCGATGCTTGTCGCTGTCGGCTGCGTAGGTTTTCTGCTACCCGGCCGCTATCTGGTCTATCGCCAGAATGCGATGCGCCAGCAATGCCGCGAAGGCTTCCCCGACTTTCTGGACCTGATGGTCGTTTGCGCCGAAGCAGGCCTTAGCCCACGCGCGGCCATCGACCGTATCAGCCGCGAAATCTCCTATTCCTATCCGTTTCTCGGGGCCAATATTTACCTGATGAGCCTTGAGCTGCGTGCCGGCGCATTGCTTCCCGAAGCCGTTGACAGCCTTGCTGCACGCACGGGGATAGAAGAAATAACCAATATGGGCGCGCTGCTGGCGCAAACCGAGCAGCTCGGGACAAGTCTTACAGATGCATTGCGTGTGTATAGTGAAGAAATGCGTGATAAGCGCTTGTCGAAAGCTGAAGAAAAAGCACATTCCCTATCAGTAAAACTGACAATACCGATGGGCTTGTTCATTTTTCCTGTCATGCTTGTGGTGATTGCGTTGCCGCTCATCTCAAGGATCAGGAATGCATTCATTTAATAATACGTGCCGGAGAGGGGCTGAACGAATGAGGGAACAAATAACAAGGCTAAGACTGTTGCTGGTCGCTATCCTGGCAGTCGGTCTGGCTGGCTGCGAAACCTATGACGCGGCAAGCGGTGATGAGGATCTGAGCACAAGCATTACCGATTCATCTTCGTTCGGTTCGGCTCCGGAACTTATCTGGATCGAGAAGGCGAAAGACTATTACAATAACGGAAATTACGGCATGTCTGAGCGTTATTACAGACGCGCCATCGAGGAACGGCATAACAACGCCGAAGCCTGGCTTGGCCTTGCCGCATCCTACGACCGGCTGAAGCGCTTCGATCTTGCCGAGCGCGCCTATGACCAGCTCATCCAGATTGCAGGCCATACGCCGACCGTCCTCAACAATCTTGCCTATCATCACATGCTGCGGGGCGATTTCTCGACGGCGCGGCAAACCCTTATGAAGGCGTCCGAAAAAGCGCCGAATAATCCGTATGTGAAGCGCAACCTTCAGCTCCTCGATAGCTGGGAAGAGAAAGCGGGCGTCAGTCCGACCTGAATTCTCGCGTGACCAACGGGTTAAACTACGATCCTCGCCGTAACCGGCGGGGACATTTTTTTGAGGCGAAGCAACCATGGCCCCGGCGGCTGGCTTAAAGCATCGGACCGAAAAGTGGATGCCGGTTCACGGGCTGGCGCTCTGAGACCGCCTCTTCTCAGGGCCATCGGAAACAATTCCATATGCAAAGTTCGTTTCCCCCGAACCTCAGCGCATCCCGAAAATGGCCGGCGCAACCAGCAGAGCCGCGATTCCCAGCGGCACGCCATAAGGCATGATCTTGTTGCGCGCCCAGCCGCTCAGCTTGTCCAGAACCGGATAGGTCGAGATAATCGGATAGACGTTCTGCGCTGACCGCAATAGCAGCAGCAGCACCGCAAACAGACCGCCCAGAATTGCGAACGCGACAAGAAAAGGCGGTCCGTGCACCGGGCCAGCCCATAGCGCAATCGCGCTTGCAAATTTGACGTCCCCGGCGCCAAGCCATCCCATCGCGAAGCTGAGAAACAGAATGAGGAATACGGCGGCGGCGACGGCGAAATGCGGCCAGATCGTCTGTACGCCTCCGAGCAGCATGAAAGGAACGAACGCCAGCACGAGAATGATCGAAACAATGTTCGGTATGCGGAGCGACGAGATATCCGTAATGATCGCGTAAACAACGCTCAATACAAATATTGCCGCGAAAGCCAGCTGTAAGGTCTCGTTCAACGGAGCCTCGCCTATCTTGTTTTTTTATTTTCCATCAGGCGCTGCAGGCAATTCCATCCATGCGCTGAATTCATCATGTTCGATAAGCTGATCGCCGTCATCGTGCCATTTGCCGAAAGCGCTGTTCCAATAGGCCACCATCATACCCGATTGACGGCAATATGCGCCCCTCTTGTAAAGAAGCACCGGACGGTCGTCCTTTGGATGGGCGGAAAGCCGCTCCCAGCTCTCTTTCTTCTGTCCCTCGGCATTCCACTCCCCGCACCAATGATACGCCCGGGTGCGAAGCCAGGAGAAGTTGTCGCGCGGTGGATGGCGGCGGCATTCACCGCTCTTGTCATCAAAATATGGACGGTTTTCCGGATCTATGTCCTGGCAGAAGTACCGGCAATTCGAGCAAAGCTGGGTTCTGCGTTTCATAACGGTTTATCTCGCTTTTTTTCTGTTTCCCGCAAATGCCGGCGACCGCCACGCGCCGTATCGTTTCCGGTTTGCGTCAAGCGGCCTGAACCTCCAGGGATGCTGACGGCGCTATGTTAAGCAGCATATCCGCAATCTGCTGAAGCCGCTCCGCGACGGCGCTCCTCTTGATATCCCGCGCCGTACTTCCAGCCCTGGCGTGATGCAGCTTGTCCGCGATCATATGCAGCAAACGGCTCGCCTTGCGCATTCGAAGCGCCTGCCGCTCATGCACCAACCGCAAAAGAGCGCGCTCGACGGCTTCGACATTGCTTGCGTCCTGTAATCTCGACGCGCGCTCTGGATCATTTTCCAGCAACCCGGCGACCGCATCCTTGAAGGACACCAGCTTAACATCGCTAAACAGGGACGCCGTAGCGCGATATAGCCGTTCGAGTATCTTACCTTCGTCGCCATGGTCGCCGATGGCGTCCTTATATGTAACGAGCATCAGCGCGGACCGCCGTCTGACCGGCGGTATGCGGCGCCAACTCATCGCCTCGGTTTCCTTCCAGGCCTGTGTCGCCAGCGTACACCAGATGCATATATCAACCTGACGAAATGCAGCGGACGCCGGCGTCGCCGCTTGCGAATCCGGAATGTTGCGCACCTCGATCATCTCCAGATCCTTCAGGATTTCGATCGGGAGACCAACATCGATAAGTCTTGAGGGCGATCTGGTCATGCGCGACCGGGCAAACATCATGCTTGCCGGTGCGTCGCTGCTGATGACGGGGGCGACGTCGGCCTTGGAGGCCTGATAGATGATGTTGGACGGTTTAGGGACCGGCCAGGCTTCGGCTTTGGAAAGAGCGCCGAATGCACGCGACGTCAGCCGGGTGCGGCGTCCCTCCTGGTTGACGACATAGACGCACGGCTCCGCCGCATAGCGGATCAGGATCTCAGTATCGTCGGGAGAAAAATTGCTGGTCGGCAGAATCTGATGCCGCAAAAGGTAGTTCAACAAAAGGGATTTGCCGGAATTCTCTTCACCCAGCACTGCAATACGTACCGGACGCAACAGATGATATTGGATCCCTTCCACGGCGCGCGCCGCACGTTTGAACGCTACTAATCTGTCAGAACACAACTCGACAAGCATTTCACGAGCCGCTTGAAGCTCACAAAGCGCTTGGCTCTCTATAATCCCCACTTTGGAACCTTCAGCTGCTAATCAACCGGATGCATTCTTGTCTGATCTCGACAGCCTCGCGGGCCACCTTTTCAATTCGCGCCAACTGCTGCTGGCACTCCTGGAGAAACGGCTCCCAGAAGAACGGCGTCCCCCATCCCTGCCCACCTTGCGCAAGACCTTCCATATCCTTACGCGCGCTGACGAGGTCCTGCAACTGTTGAGCAAGGGGGTAAATTGCGCTGTAACTCAAAAAACGCAAACGGCGTAGCGCATTCGAAACATGTCCGTTCTGCGAATGCTCAGTCATTTCAAAGAGTTCGGCGATCACTTCCCCAAAGGCATTGAAGACGATCTGCTTGAATTGACTGGCTTCAGCAGGGTCCACCTTGGTGATTGCCGCCTTTGCGTCCCAGAAGCCGTCAATGTCCACCGCCGTTACCTTACTGAGCGGCATGATTGAAGGCGGGGGAAGATTTGCGGATTGAATGCCGAAATGCAGAACGTCATCGAGGTCCGGCAGCGTGTGTTTCACGGCCTGGCGAAGCACATTCTCCGCTTCGCGCTGGCGGGCCAGGAATTGCTTCGATATCTCGGTGATATATTTATAGAAATCCTCGGCAAGCTGCGAACGAAGCTGGAAGGATTGCTCCTGGAAATGCGCGCGATAAGCCGCGTAAGCCTCATATCGAAGCAAATTGACGCGCTGATCCTCGGCAAATTTTTCGACCGTATGAAGCATGAATTTGCGCAGCCGCCCGATTTCCTCCGTTGAAAGGCGGCGGAAATCTTCCTTGCATTTTGCAAGCGTGCCCTCGACCTCGGCCAGCAGATTTTCAATCTGCGTCAGGTTTTCATTGACCCGGCTTTTTGTCCAGCGCTCGCTGGCCGCTGCGGCGTCATTCAGCGACCTGATGCTGTAGCGCGTTGAAATAACGGTATTATCCGAGATTGCGCCAAGCGTGGAGGCAAGCGGGAGCAGCTGCTCCGCCGTAACAGAATGCCCGATGAGCCGTGATATGCCAGCAAGCACCGCCGGGATGCCCGACGCGCGATACAGCATCTGCGAAATCTCAGCATCGCTCCAGCTTTCGTCCGGCGTATCGAAACTAGGCTCGCCGCATTCCGCCTTGTACCGGGAATAGGCGGCAAATGACGTATTCAGCGTCTGGCGCAAAGCGTCCGGCTTGCCGTTGAGCGAAATCTGGGCCCAGCGCGCGCTGACGAGGATAACGGGGATATCGGAATGAGGGAATTCGCGCCTGAGACTGTTGCGGACATGGGAGGCAAGCTTCTCGGCCTCGCAATTTTCCATGTCGAGCAGGTCAACGCGGTTCACGACTGCGATAATCCGATCCTTCTGCAATCCCTTCAGCATGCGCAGCAGAGCCAGATCGCTCTTCGACAGCGGTTGCTGCGCGGTCAGGACAACAAGATAAATATCGGCGTCGCCAAGATTGCCATGTGTGATCTCATCGCGCACCAGGAAGGGATCATTCACGCCGGGCGTATCGATGACAACCGACGGATAACCGAGCGGCTGCCCTTCAAGAAAGACCTCCGCATTCTTGGTGATATCGGAAAAATGCCGGCGGTCCGCATCGGAGCCGCAAGCACCGGACAGGTTGTCACCGGCGCTGACATAACGCTCCAGCAAGCTGCTCGTGACCGAGGAAAAGAGATGATGCTTGCCAAACAGCGAGCCGTATTCCGCCCCGAGACGCTCTTCGGCCCGTTCGCGCAGTTCTTCCAGCGCGCCGGTCAGCTTTTCCGAATTGACGGCAGCCTCGCGATGCATGGTCATCGCACCGGCGCGGCCCCCGGACATGATTCGATCCCACTCCTGCTCGCCGAAAAATTCGAACAGCGCGGTGTTGTTGCGCTCCGCCGGAGCGCCGAAATACAGCTTTGTGATAACGGCGGTTGAAGGATTGATATCGGTTGGCAACAAGCCGGGACGTCTGATAAGCGCATTTATGAGTGAGCTTTTGCCCGCCTTGATCTGACCGATCACGGCAATCCGGCAGCTATGAGATTCGATTTCGGACAACATCGAGCTGACAAATCGGCCCAAGCGGCTATGCAGTGTTGCCTGCAGCTCCTCTCCCAGGTCGATCCCGCGCCGCTTTACGTCGCCGAGCCGGGATGTGATCTTAGCATCGATAAGACTGTCAAATGTTTCCACGCTCAACTCGTTCAGGTTCTTGGCGAAATCATACGTTACCCCGTTGCCTGCATCAGGCTCTGGATTAATATCAAGAATAAATCCAAAGGAAACAAACAGATTTGTGATTATGTAAAGTTTTACCTTTAATCCATCCAGGGTCAGCCTGCGATGGATGCCGAACGGGCTGCGCCTGAATACGCCTCTGCATCATGCTAGCGGGACGAGCAAACTAATATCCCAAATTGGCGAATATTCTCAGTAAAAATATGCCGCTGCCCCCGTTTTGGCGTCATCTCCCGATTGGCGGAGCTATAGTCAGGATGTTCTTGGATGTCAGATTTTACGTATTTTGCTTATGGCTCAAATATGCTTACCGCGCGTTTGCGGGAGCGCTGTCCGAGCGCGATGGCGGTGGGGCGCGCTTATGCGTCCGGCTATCGGCAAACATTCGACAAGCTGGGGCGAGATGGTTCCGGCAAGGCAACAATCGTTGCTGACGCCTTCGGACGCGTGGACGGCGTATTGTTCCGGATATCCGCGCGCGATCTGCCCGCCCTGGACCGCGCCGAATGGGGCTATCTGCGACAGGACGAATTCCCGGTCACGAAACTGGAATGCAGCGCGCAGATTCTTGCGGTGACATACATTGCTCCACCGGAAATCTGCCGCAGCGGCCTGGCTCCATTTGATTGGTATCTTGAGCTTGTGCGCGCCGGAGAGCGCGAACACAAATCGCCCGATGACAACACCGAATCACTGCCTACTTTCGACACAATTCCGGACAGTGATCGCGCACGCGCATCGAGGATGTTCAGCCTATCCCGTAACAACGAATCCTGATTGTATATATTTCTTGATTAACCAAATATTAAAGCCGGATTATTTTCCTCTCCAGCACGCTTCCAAATACTTGTTAAAGTGATCAACAAATATAAACACGCATGCCGCGCTCTCTACAGACACAAGTACAAAAATATCACAATCCCGGAAAAACGTAACTTGTGCCTCTTGTTGCCTTTATTCACCTCGCGGCGGAGGTGCCTTAGTTAGATCACAATTGATCAGCATATTGCGCAGCATGCTGCAACGGCAATTGATTTGACCGGGGGGCAGTAGAAGGGTCCGGGCTGGGGGAGTATAGTCCGGACCTTTTTGTTTTCACGGCGCTGGAAACCTCAACGCTTCATCGCGTTTCTGATAATGGCCTTCGCGTCATGCGAGTCCCACTCCGCCATTCCGGCAAGACGGGCGATTTCGCGCCCCTCCCGATCGATCAACAGGGTGAAAGGCAAACCCGGCGCGCCGAAATGCTGGGTCAGCTTGGACGGCTCGCCCTGGTAAAAGCCGAGATTGTCGAGATTGTTCGTCTCCAGGAAACGCTTTGGCTTGGCAGGCCCGCCAAAATCAAGACTGATCGGCAGAACGGTAAAATCACTGCCGCCAAGCTCGCCCTCAAGCCGATTCAGCCCTGGCATCTCAATCTTGCACGGCGCACACCATGTGGCCCAGAGATTCAGCAGAATCACCTTGCCGCGAAAATCGCTCAGCCTGCGTTGCGCACCATCGCCATCGGTAAAGGTGATGTCCACAATCGGCTTGGGTGATTCGGCTTCCACTAGTTTGGCCAGGCCGCTCTCATGCGGCTTTTCAGACGCAGCCTCAACCGAGGCGATAACAGGCTGTCCGGTCACGTTATCGCGCGCCAGCCGGTCAAAAAGAATTATCGAGGAAAATCCAGCAATTGCAGCGAGCACTGCCGCCAGACTATAAAGAGACAAAAGACCGGTACGGCGGGTCGGCGCGTCGGATGCGCCCTTGTCGTTCTCTTCAGCCATGATCAAACCAGAAGTTACCGCTATGACAAACAAGATGTGGGGCGGCCGGTTCGCCTCAGGCCCCTCCGAAATCATGGAGGAAATCAACGCCTCTATCGGCTTCGACCGCAATCTCTACGCCCAAGACATAAGAGGTTCCATCGCTCATGCCAATATGCTGGCAAAGCAGGGCGTCATTTCGGGAGACGATGCCGCAGCCATCATCGAAGGGCTGACAGCGATCAAAGACGAAATCGAAAGCGGAGAATTCGCCTTTTCGCGCACGCTGGAAGACATTCACCTCAATATCGAGGCGCGGCTCAAGGAGCGAATTGGCGACGCCGCGGGACGGCTGCACACGGCGCGCTCGCGCAACGACCAGGTCGCAACCGATTTTCGCCTCTATATGCGCGATACTGTCGAGCATATAACCGCGCAGATTGGCGGGTTGCAAAAAGCGCTGGCAAATCAGGCCGAACGATACGCCGCCACGGTCATGCCGGGCTTTACGCATCTACAAACAGCCCAGCCAGTGACGTTCGGCCATCATTGTCTGGCTTATGTAGAGATGCTTAGCCGCGATCGCGGACGCTTTGAAGACGCCCGCGCGCGCTTCAACGAATCACCGTTGGGCGCGGCCGCGCTGGCAGGCACTTCGTTTCCGATAGACCGCGAGGCGACCGCCAGTGCGCTCGGCTTCGACCGGCCCATCGCAAATTCGCTCGATGCGGTGTCATCGCGCGATTTCGTACTTGAAGTGCTTGCGGCCAGCGCGATCTGCGCCACCCATCTGTCGCGACTGGCCGAAGAAATCGTGATCTGGTGTTCGGCTGAATTCAGTTTCGTCCGTCTCAGCGACAAATTCACCACCGGCTCCTCGATCATGCCGCAGAAGCGCAACCCTGACGCGGCAGAACTCGTCCGCGCCAAGGTAGGCCGTATTGCGGGCGCACTCAACGCCCTGATGATCGTCATGAAGGGGCTTCCGCTTGCCTATTCCAAGGATATGCAGGAGGACAAGGAGCAGACCTTCGATGCGCTGAACACACTATCGCTCATGCTCGCGGCGATGACCGGAATGATCGAAGATCTCGACGTCAACGCCGAAAAGATGCGCCTTGCGGCCTCGCGCGGCTATTCCACCGCGACCGATCTTGCTGATTGGCTGGTACGCGCCTTGAACATGCCTTTCCGTGATGCCCATCATGTCACCGGCGCAATCGTAAAAGCGGCCGAAACACGTGGCATTACCCTGGATGCGCTTGAACTGGCGGAGATGCAGAAGATCGAACCGCGCATAAATGCGGAAGTTTTTTCGGTGCTCAGTGTCGAGAATTCCGTGGCCAGCAGGCGAAGCTTCGGGGGCACAGCGCCGGAAAATGTGATTGCGGAAACCAGGAAATGGCTGAAACGGCTGGAACCGGACAGCTAATCACGCTAAGAATCGCCAAACTTCGCCTTTAGATTTCGGCAGGGGGCGATACGGGGGTATTGATGAGCCGTAACGTGAAAATTTTTGCAGTTCTCGTTCTTGCTACGCTTGGCGCGACAGCCTGCGGGAAGCGTGGCACGCTGGAGCGTCCGTCCGCTGTTACCGCCGACGGCGAGCCGGTCAAGCCTGCCAGCAAGGCGAAACCCGGAGAGCATCGTCCGACACCTCTTGACGGATTG
>JAHQVI010000163.1 GCA_019634405.1 Hyphomicrobiales bacterium | reverse complement strand
GGCGTACTGAACGATGGCGAGAAGACAATTCTCGACGAGCTCGCAAGATATCTAAAGGGAATCGATATCTGGTGGGACGTCTTCCTGCCGATCCGTCAGGATATCGCGAACAACAACGTGCTTCGAAGTCAGGACAGCAGAGCCAGGTTTGAATATATCGCTAGGAAGGTTGCCAGTCTGCTGGCATTGAAAAGAGATGGACACGCTCAAGGTTCGTACGCTGAAAGAGGCTCTCGTCCTGGTTGGGCACGCTTACCGCACTAAGGACAATTCGCAACCAGCCGACCCTGTCCGGAAGATTCTCGCCCAGCTTGAAGGCTCTGATGACATGACCCTTGCCGAATGGGTTGAGGCCAGGAAATCCAGAGCGGGCACCAGGGTAAATACGTCAGCCAGGCCGAAAAAGCCGGCAGCCGATCTCTGTCAGGTGCTGGAAGACCTTCAGCGCATGGACGGGCAAGCGGAGCTTCGCGACGCGATTGCGCGGTTGTCGCTTGGCGCGGCGGACTGGAAAACGCTCGCCAGGAAGTTGACCGGACGAAGCACGAAATCCGGCGCGGCGGCGCGCGAAGCCGTCGAGACGCATCTGAGCGACAGGCTGCTCATCGAGGAGCGCGTCAGCAGCGTTAAACAGCTATTCGGCTAGCTATTCCGCCGCTTTTGGCGGTTTCATTGGCCGTCGCTCCAGCATTTCGGCCAGGAACTGTCCGGTATAGCTGCTTTTTGCTTTCGCTATCTGCTCCGGCGTACCTTCGGCGACGATCTCGCCGCCGCCATCGCCACCTTCCGGCCCCAGATCGATCACCCAGTCCGCCGTCTTGATAACCTCCAGATTGTGCTCGATCACGGCCACCGTATTGCCCTGCTCGACCAGCTCATGCAGGACTTCGAGCAGCTTGGCGACATCATGGAAATGCAGGCCGGTGGTTGGCTCATCGAGAATGTAGAGCGTTCGCCCGGTCGCGCGCTTGGACAATTCCTTGGCCAGCTTGATGCGTTGCGCCTCGCCGCCCGAAAGGGTCGTCGCCTGCTGACCGATCTTTATATAGCCAAGGCCAACGCGCGCCAGCGTCGCCAGCTTGTCGCGCACGGCGGGCACGGCCTTGAAGAACTCCGCGCCTTCCTCGACCGTCATGTCGAGAATGTCGGCGATGGACTTGCCGCGGAAGTGGATCTCCAGCGTTTCGCGATTATAGCGTTTGCCTTTGCACTGATCGCAGGTGACATAGACGTCGGGCAGGAAGTGCATCTCGATCTTGATGACGCCATCGCCCTGACAGGCTTCGCAGCGCCCGCCCTTGACGTTGAATGAAAAGCGCCCCGGCTGATAGCCTCGCGCCTTCGCCTCAGGCAGCCCGGCAAACCATTCGCGGATCGGTGTGAATGCGCCGGTATAGGTCGCCGGGTTCGAGCGCGGCGTTCGGCCGATTGGCGACTGGTCGATATCGATGACTTTGTCGAGATGTTCCAGCCCCTTGAGGTCGTCGAAAGGCGACGGGGCGTCGCGCGCGCCATTCAGCCGCCGCGCGACAGCCTTGTAGATCGTCTCGATCAGCAGCGTGGATTTGCCGCCGCCGGAGACGCCGGTCACGCAGGTGAAGGTACCGAGTGGAATATTTGCGGCCACATTTTTCAGATTATTGCCGGTCGCCCCGGTTAGGCGCAGGCGTTTCGCCTTGGACGGTTTGCGCCGCACATTCGGAACCGCGACCTGTCTTGCGCCGCTGAGATACTGGCCGGTCAGGCTCGACGACGCCGTCTTGATCTTTTCCGGCACGCCCTCGGCAATGACCTGCCCGCCATGCACGCCCGCGCCGGGACCGATATCGATGACATGGTCCGACTGCAGGATGGCGTCTTCGTCATGTTCGACGACGATGACCGTATTGCCAAGATCGCGCAGATGTTTCAGCGTTTCCAGAAGCCGGGCGTTGTCGCGCTGATGGAGGCCGATCGACGGCTCGTCGAGCACGTATAGGACGCCGGTCAGGCCCGAGCCGATCTGCGAAGCAAGCCGGATGCGCTGGCTTTCGCCGCCCGAAAGCGTCCCGGAATTGCGCGACAGGGCGAGATAATCCAGCCCGACATCATTGAGGAAGCGCAAACGGTCGCGAATTTCCTTCAGAATGCGCGTCGCGATCTCGTTTTGCTTGTCGTTGAGTTGTGCAGGGAGCGCTTCGAACCAGCCGCCCGCCTCACGGATCGACATTTTCGAGATCTGCCCGATATGCAACCCGTCAATCTTCACTGCAAGCGCCTGAGGCTTCAGGCGGTAGCCGCCGCACGCCTCGCAGGGGTGATCGGATTGAAAGCGGCCCAGCTCCTCGCGGACCCAGGACGACTCCGTTTCCTTCCAGCGCCGCTCGATATTGCGGATCACGCCCTCGAACGGCTTCTTGTTGCGGTAGGTCCGCATGCCGTCATCATAGGTGAAGGCGATGGCTTCATCGCCGGTGCCGTAGAGGATGGCGTCCTGAATGGTTTCCGGCAGTTCGCTCCACGGCGTGGTCATCGAGACCTTGTAGTGTTTGCTCAGCGCTTCCAGCGTCTGTGTGTAGTAGGGCGAGGTGTTGCCGGTTTTCGCCCAGGGGACGATCGCGCCCTTGCGCAGCGACAGCGATGGATCGGGCACCACAAGCGCCGCCTCGAATTGCAGCTCCGTGCCGAGGCCGTCGCATTTCGGGCATGCGCCGAACGGATTGTTGAACGAGAAGAGGCGCGGCTCGATCTCCTCGATGGTGAAGCCGGAGACGGGGCAGGCGAAGCGCTGGGAGAACATGATGCGCTCATGCGTGTCGTTCTTCGACTTGTTTGCGCCTTTCGTCGCCTTGGCGGGGAGGGCCTTGTCGGCAAATTCGGCAATAGCCAGACCATCTGCAATTTCGAGCGCCTGCTCAAGACTGTCGGCAAGCCGGTTGCCCAGCCCCGGTTTGACGACGATGCGATCCACGACGATGTCGATATCGTGCTTCAGCTTTTTGTCCAGCGCAGGCGCTTCGGCGATTTCGTGAAACTTGCCGTCGATCTTCACCCGCTGAAAGCCGCGTTTCATGAAGCCGGCCAGCTCTTTCTTGTACTCGCCCTTGCGGCCGCGAATGACAGGCGCCAGCAGATAGAGCCGTGCGCCTTCCGGCAATTCCAGTATCCGGTCGACCATCTGGGACACGGTCTGGCTCTCGATCGGCAAGCCGGTGGCGGGCGAGTAGGGAATGCCGACACGCGCAAAGAGCAGGCGCATATAGTCGTAAATTTCGGTGACAGTACCGACTGTGGAGCGCGGATTGCGGCTTGTGGTCTTCTGCTCGATGGAGATGGCCGGGGACAAGCCCTCGATGGAATCCACATCCGGCTTCTGCATCATTTCAAGAAATTGCCGCGCATAGGCCGACAGGCTTTCGACATAGCGCCGCTGGCCTTCCGCATAGATCGTGTCGAAAGCAAGCGAAGACTTTCCCGAACCTGACAGCCCGGTGATCACGACCAGCTGGTCGCGCGGAATATCAATCGAGATATTTTTCAGATTATGTTCCCGCGCGCCGCGGACCGAAAGATATTTCTGCATCGAAAGCCTTACGCCAGTTTCGCGTCTAGATTATCAGCAAAGGCGCAAAATATACCGAGCCTTCTGCTTCTTCCCACCAGAAATTCGTCTTCTACACGTCTAATGCAGAGCTGACCCTGCCTTTTGGGCGCGCTCATACATTTAGTTATTCATTTGCCCGATGTCATGCCGCGCTATCGGGAAACAGCGTGCATACAAAGCCCGGTTATTATTGAGGGCCTGAGTTTATGTCAGGCTTGTGCGGCGCTTCCAATACCATGCGGGCGCAGAATTGTCATGGGCGCGCGGCTTTAATACGCAAGCAAAAGCCGCCGGCAAATTAATGCCAGCGGCTTTTCTACTCGAACAAGCGCCTGTTCAAATATTGGCGTTGTTGTAAACGGAGTTGATTTCTTCGTCAGTGTAGCCAATGTTACGAAGCGTTTCGCGATCGAGGGAACGCAGGTGCTGCCGGACGCGGCGCACTGCTTCCCGCTGGCGCGCTTCAATAACCCGGCCGAAAAATCTCATCAGCAGGCCGGAATTTTCTTTCGGTTCTGCTACGCCAAGAGAGGCGTCGTAAGTTGTCGCCATGACCATGTCCTTTGCTCATTGAAGCGATTTTTTTCGCTTTACTATGAGAGATATATCGCATGTACGGTTTCGAATGAGTAGGTCGGCAAGGGCAATGCTGCGATGCAAATCGTGCATGGCGCAAAGCATTCGCACAAATGAAAAGCGCCCTCCCCATAAGGAAAGAGCGCTTTGGTGTAACTCAGGCAAACTTGCTGTTTCGCCGAGATCTTACTTCAACTGATTCGCTTTTGCGAAAAGGTAGTCGATTTGAAGATCAGTATAGCCGAAACTTCTCAGCTTGGCGGGGGTCCAGTCTTTGAGCGAATTCACGTCAATAGATCTGGATTTTGGCGTTACAGCCGACATAACCCAGCCAAAAATGCGTCTTGCAACGCTTGATCTCTCGCTGGCTTGCGGTGTTGCCGTATAACCTGCGCCAATTACATATGCCACGATCAAATCCCAATCTGTGAGAGCAGGGTTTTTGTATGAGTTGATCTTAATTATGAGGTGGTGCGAATTGCGTTGCAACATGCATTGCTGCAATGCAGCAATGCATTTCGTGCATGGCGAAAAGTGAATGTGGTCGGATCCTTAATTCTGATATGGCTTGATTATCGTCTGACCTGCATCCAGAAGGATCGAATGTACCAGAAATTCGAAGATATCGGCGGATCCGCCCATAGCGCGGAACGCCTCCAATCGCTGAGAGCGGCTCTCAAACGCCTGTCGCTGACAGGGTTCATGCTGCCCAGATCGGACGAGTTTCAGAATGAGTTTGTCGCCGCGGATGCTGAACAGCTTCTGTGGCTGACAGGTTTTTCAGGCTCATGGGGCGAAGCCGTCATACTGGAAGATCGCGCCGGTCTTGTTATTGACGGGCGCTATGAGCTTCAGGCCAGCAAGCAGATTGATGTTGGCGCATATGATCTGATCAACATCAACAGATCCAGCCTGTCGAAATGGTTGGGCGAGCATCTCAAAGCCGGCGACCGCCTCGGTTACGATCCGCGTCTGCACACGGTTTCGCAAGTCGAACGTCTTGGAAAAATCGTTGCGGCAGCGAAGGCGGAACTGGTCGCGGTCGAGCCGAACCCTCTCGCGGAACTGTGGACGGACCGCCCCGCGTCAAAGCTGGAGCCGATTTCTCTGCAACCGCTTGAGTTTGCGGGCGTTTCAGCAAATGACAAGATCCTCGACATTCAGAACAAGCTGGTCAGGAGCGGAAGTGACGCCGTGGTCATCGGTCCGCTCGATTCGATCGCGTGGCTCTTCAACATCCGTGGCCGCGACCTTCCGCATACACCTTTCGTGATCGCCTATGCGATGATTCCGGCTGCGGGAAAGGCTCGCCTGTTCATCGATGGCCGCAAGCTGACCTCGCACATACGCCATGCGCTTTCCGAGGTTGCCATCATTGCCGAACCGTCCGAGCGCTCCGCCTATCTGTCTGAACTGGGCAAACAGAAAGCTGTCGTGCAGCTTGATAGCAGCAGCGTTTCGCAGTGGTACTTGACCCAGCTCAAACATGCCGGCGCAACGATCCGTAAGGAGCGCGATCCCTGTACCTTGCCGAAAGCGCGCAAGAATGATGCTGAAGTCTCGGGCGCGCGCGCGGCGCATCTGAGGGATGGCGTCGCCGTAAGCCGCTTCCTGGCGTGGTTCGAGAAAGCGGCCTTGCCTGATGCGCTGGATGAGATTTCCGTTGCCCGCAGGCTTGAAGAGTTTCGGCGGGAAAGCAATCTTATGCGCGATATCAGCTTCGACACGATAGCGGCAGCCGGTCCCAACGGTGCAATCGTCCATTATCGCCCGACATTTGCAAGCAATCGCAAGATCGAAGCCGGGAGCTTGTTCCTGATTGACTCCGGCGCGCAATATAATGACGGGACGACCGATCTGACCCGCACACTGGCGGTCGGGACGCCCACCGGTGAAATGCGCCGCCACTATACGCTGGTCCTCAAGGGGCACATTGCTCTGGCGACTGCCAGATTTCCGGAGAAAACCCGCGGCAGCCATATCGACGCCTTTGCGCGCCGCCCGCTCTGGGAAGCGGGGCTCGATTTCGATCATGGCACCGGCCATGGCGTCGGCAGCTTTCTGTCCGTTCATGAAGGGCCGCAAAGCATTTCACGCCGTGATAGCGCGGCACTAGAGGCTGGCATGATCGTATCGAACGAGCCGGGCTTTTACCGTGAGGGTGAATACGGTATCCGCATCGAGAATCTTCTGTTGGTGACGCCGCTGGAAGACATTCCGGGCGGAGAGCGTCCCATGATGGGCTTCGAGACGCTGACGCTCGCCCCCTATGACCGGGCGCTGATTGATAAGGCGTTGCTGCGGAACGACGAAATTGCCTGGATCGACGCCTATCATCAAAGGGTGTTCGGCGAGCTTGGCGAACAGGTCGATGATGAGACGCGCACATGGCTCGGTAAGGCGACGGCGGCGCTTAGACGGCCAGACCTTTAACACGCAATGGCTGAGGCGCTCGATCGAATTGTTTGAGCATTGGCTTTACCCGAAAACCGTATCCACTTTTCGGTCCGGTTGCCGTATCTTACGGGCAAGCTGCGCATCGGCGGCCGGCTATTCGGCAAAAAAGTCTTCCAGCCAGCTTCTCTTCCTGGGCGCGCTGCCGGTTCCCTCCGAGCTTGCGATCGGGGTGCCAAGCGTGGTGTCCCGCGGTCCGCGCGAACGGCTATTGCCGAACAGATCGTCCCAGAACGATTTGTTTTTTGGCTGTTGGCCACGCCGCTTTCCGGCAAATTTATCCGTACCGGGAAGATAGGACGGATCCTTTTTGAGATTCGCATAGACCATGAGGTCGCGCCAGATTTTCGTCGGCAGCGAACCGCCGGTGATACGCTTCATCGGCGAGAAATCATCATTGCCGACCCAGACTCCCGCCACGTAATGCGCGGTATAACCAACGAACCAGGCGTCGCGGTAGCCCTGCCCGGTGCCGGTCTTGCCCGCTGCCGGGTGTGGATCGATATTGGCCTGATTGCCCGTACCATACAGGATCGTGGCCGTCAGCATGTCATTTATGTCTGCGACATGCTGCGGCGCGATAATGCGGCCCCAATTGGTGCGGCCAATATCATAGACCACATTGCCGTCAGCGTCCTTCACGGTCTTGATGATGTGCGGTCTTGCGCTGAACCCGCTATTTGCAAAGGGGACATAGGCCGACACAAGTTCAAGCAGAGACATCCCGGATGTTCCCAAAGCGATGGAAGCGTTGGGCTCCAGTTTCGTTTCGACGCCGAGACGATGGGCTGTCTTGATAACCTCATCGGGGCCGACCCATTCACTGAGGCGCACGGCGACGGTGTTCATGCTCTTGGCGAGCGCCTCCCGCATGGTCACGTCACCGTGATAGCGCTTGTTGTAGTTGGATGGCGACCAGTTCCCTATCCTTAGCGGTCCGTCATGCACCATCGAGTTCGGCGTCATGCCATTTTCCAGCGCAGCCAGGAAAACGAAGGGTTTGAAGGTCGATCCCGGCTGCCGGCGTGCGTTGATCGCACGGTTGAACTGACTCGTCTGGTAGTTTCGCCCCCCGATCAGCGCGCGAACCGCGCCGTTCCGGTCAATGAGGACGGCAGCGGCCTCGCCGGCATTATAATCCGCCCCTTCGCGGTCCATATGCGACTGCACCGTGTGCTGGGCGACCGCCTGTATTTCATAATCGATCACGGTCTCGACCACCATGTCGGACTTCATGTCCAGCCCTAATTCCGTAAGCTGCTGCATGACGGTGTCGATGACGAAGCCATAGCGCTCATTTGGAAGATGGGTGCGCAGCGCGGGGGGATTGTTGGTGATCCATGCATATTCGGCCTCCGATAGCTCGCCGACCGACTTCATTGCGCTGAGAACGACCTTTCCACGCCCCAGCGATCGCTCGAAATCATTGGTTGGGGCGTAGTAGGTCGGCGACCGGATCAGCCCTGCCAGAATGGCCGATTCATAAAGGTTTATCTCGCTGACATCCTTACCGAAATAATGCTGTGTGGCAGCCGCAACGCCATAATTGCCGCCGCCGAAATAGATGCGGTTGAGGTAAAGTTCAAGAATCTGTTCTTTAGTCAGCCGGTATTCCAGCGACAGCGATAGAAGCATTTCCTCGATTTTGCGCCAATAGGTGCGGTTGGGCTTGAGGAACAGCACCTTCACAAGCTGTTGTGTGATGGTGCTGCCGCCTTCCACGATACGACCCGCGCGATAGTTGCGGATGAAGGCACGTGTGATTCCAAGCGGGTCGACGCCGTAGTGGTAATAGAATCGCCGGTCTTCCGTCGTCAGAACCGCCTGCAGCAGATGCGGCGGCATTTTGGATAGCGGGACATGGCTCCGCCGCACCCCCTTTTCCGAAATGACGCGATTGTCGGAAGACAGGATCGTGATCTTGGCGGGCTGCTTGCTGAGCCCGACAGATAAGGGGTCTTCGGCCATCAGCGAATAGACCACGACGGCGCTGATAAGCATGACCACAAGCCAGATCGCCGCGACAACACCCCAATAGAGCGCAAAACGAGCTGCGCGGGCGGAAAAAGAGCGTTGCTTTCGTACCCTTGTGGTTCTTGTCGGCCTGCTGCCTTTGTTCACGCCGCTGGGTGGTGTGGTTTGAGGCGGCGTGTCTTGTGGCTTCTCGTCAGTGCGCTCATCGGGAGTTGGCGTGCCCCACTTCTGAATGAAGCTTGGCAACGGGTCGCTGTCAACTTGCTTGGTTGCCGGCGGCGGTGATGGCGGTTCGGCCCGTTGAGGCGGCGGCGGTGATGGCGGTTCGGCCCGTT
>JAHQVI010000162.1 GCA_019634405.1 Hyphomicrobiales bacterium | reverse complement strand
CCTGATCGGGGGCATCGCTTTGTCGGGCGCTGCTTTCGCTCAGGATGCTGCCGCAGCAGCAAGCACTGAGGCTTCGGCCGATGTGAAATACATCTTCAATACGCTGCTCTTCCTGATGGGCGGTTTTCTTGTGATGTGGATGGCGGCCGGCTTTGCCATGCTCGAAGCCGGTATGGTACGAACCAAGAACGTTGCCATGCAGTGCACCAAGAATATCGCACTCTATTCTATTGCAGGCCTGATGTTCTGGCTGGTCGGGTACAATCTGATGTATCCGGGCGATGGCTGGCTGATCTCTGAATATGTTGGTCCGCTGGTGCCGGCCGTCATGCCTGATCCAAGCAATGATCCGGGCGATTACGCAGTTGCCTCCGACTGGTTTTTCCAGATGGTGTTCTGCGCCACCGCCGCCTCGATCGTTTCGGGCGCGCTGGCCGAGCGCATCAAGCTCTGGCCGTTCCTGTTCTTCGTGATCGCGCTTTGCGGCTTTATCTACCCGATCCAGGGATCCTGGGAATGGGGCGCAGGCTGGCTCGACGATATGGGCTTTTCTGATTTCGCCGGTTCGACTCTCGTTCACTCGACGGGCGGCTGGGCAGCGCTTGCAGGCGCGATCATCCTCGGCTCGCGTATCGGCAAATATGGTCCGAACGGCGAAATCCGCCCAATTCCCGGCTCCAGCATGTCGCTGGCGACACTCGGCACATTCATCCTGTGGCTCGGCTGGTTCGGCTTCAATGGCGCATCCCAGCTTGCAATGGGCACGATTGCCGACGTTTCATCCGTTGCCAAGATTTTCGTGAACACTAACCTGGCTGCTGCAGCCGGCGTGGTCACGGCGGTTGTCCTGACGCAGATCCTCTTCGGCAAGGTCGACCTGACAATGGCTCTGAACGGCGCGCTTGGCGGTCTCGTCGCCATCACCGCCGAACCACTGACGCCGTCCATCATCTGGTCCGTCATCATCGGCGGCATCGGTGCGGCGATCGTGGTGTTCACAGTGCCGCTGCTCGACAAGCTGCGGATCGACGACGTTGTCGGGGCAATCCCGGTCCACCTGTTCGCAGGCATCTGGGGCACGATGGCCGTTCCGCTCACAAATAGCGGTGCAAGCTTTGCTGTGCAGGGTATCGGCGTTGTCGCAATCGGCATCTTCGTCTTCCTGGCGAGCACGGTTGTCTGGCTGATCCTGGCTGCGGTCCTCGGTCTGCGCCCATCCGCGGAAGAGGAAATGGCCGGTCTCGACCAGACCGAAATCGGCATCGAAGCCTATCCGGAATTCGGGCGCGGCAGCCAGATCGCGTAACGAATCACGCGGACCGGCATTTTGTCGGTCCGTTTCTTCTCCCTGCTGTCGAAAACTTGTCGGCCCGGCTCTGTTCCGGGCCGATTTTTTTTCTACCTGTCGATATAGCGTTCGCGCAGCGTGGTGATCCGCGCATTCGTCATATCCGTGCGGCAGGTCGCGATCGCAAGGTTTGTGCCTGTGCCGCCACCCCATTCAATGGCGAGCAGTTCATCGCAATTCAGATCCCGGAAAGCGACCCAGGCCCTTTGGGTCTCGCGCAATTTCTTCTCCCAGGCGTCTCGCCCGGCAGGCAGATCGCCGCCGGTTAAACGGATCTTGCCGATCGCTTCCTTGTAAATCCTGTTCAGTTCCGTATCGGCGCGCTCGAATTCCTCCCAGCCGCAGTAAGTCATCTCCACATTTGAGGTGGCGTTGTCGCAATCGACATCTTGCGCCTGTGCCGGGCAAGCAAGGCAGAGCAGTGACAGAATGATCGGGGCGGCAATAGGTGTCATCACAAGGTCCGTGTGCTTTTGGAGCGATCCAGGCGACTCAGCGATACTTGAAACGATGGTGCCGGAGAGGCGTTCATGCAGAGTGAGAAAATCCGGCAGGGCAATGCCCCAGTTGACATAGCCGAATGACAAGGCAATTCCGATGACCAGTCCGAGTCAAAATCTGCCCATCGCTGCTTTCGCTGCGCAATGTCCGGTCAGGCTGATTCGGAACGGCTATCGCCTCCAGCGCGCCGAATCAAGGCCTATTAAGCTTTCTCTACTGGCGAAACCCATCAAAATCCCTAAATTGGTATCATAGCGAGCGGCAGCTAAGGGCGATGAGGCGCTTGGCGCGTCAAGCGAAGCACCAGCCCCGTGTTGCGGATAACGCATGTTTCCAATCAGAGATTCTGTCCCGAAATACTCAAATCCTGTCGTCGTTTACAGTTTGATCGCGGTGAATACGCTGATCTTTCTTGTTCAGATAACCACGCCCAATCCGGAATTCATCATTACGCAATTCGCGTTATTTCCCAACTATCACTTTCTGCCTGATGGGACATTACGTGCCGGACATGGGCCTTTCGACTTTTTGCCTTTCATTACGGCCACATTTCTTCATGGCGGCTGGATGCATATCATTTTCAACATGTGGACGCTGTTTATTTTCGGTTCGACTCTGGAGAGCCGGCTCGGCGGCCCGCAATTTCTTGTTTTTTACCTGCTTTGCGGGTTTGCTTCGACCTATGCGCATGGCTACTTCAATGCCGCTTCCTATGTGCCGGTGATCGGGGCGTCCGGCGCAATTGCGGGCGTCATCGGCGCTTATGCGTTGCGCTTTCCGACCGCAAGGCTCACATTGCTCGTCCCCATTATATTCATACCCATCATTTTCACCGTTCCAGCACTGGGCTACGCCGTGATATGGTTCGTCATCCAGCTCCTGCAGCAGACATGGGAGGCCATGCGTCCGAGCATGGGCGGGGGCGTGGCCTGGTGGGCGCATATCGGGGGATTCATCGCCGGGCTTGCGCTATTGCCCATCTTCCTGTTGTTTGCTTCTCCAAGCCGCAAACCGAATACGGTGGCCCGCGGCCCCTGGGACAGGTTGCAATAGAGCACGATCAGGAAAAGTGGACGACACAGACGAAACGACAGGGGATAGCGGCAAGGCGGAGCGCCCTCTGACCAGCCCCGAGGTCATCCAGACCTATCTCAAGCATCTTGGCGTCGGACCGGGCGTCTATCGCATGATGGATGTCCGCGGCGATGTGATCTATGTCGGCAAGGCGCGGAATCTGAAGGCGCGCGTGTCGAACTATACCCGCTTGGGCGGACATACGAACCGGATCATGCGGATGATCGCTTCGACCGCATCGATGGAGTTCGTCACCACGGCGACCGAGTCCGAAGCACTGCTGCTCGAAGCGAACCTGATCAAGCGCTTTCGCCCCTATTACAATGTGTTGATGCGGGACGATAAATCGTTCCCCTATATTCTGATCTCCAAGGAGCACCCGGCGCCGGAGCTGAAAAAGCATCGCGGCGCGCGCAGTGTCAAGGGCAGCTATTACGGCCCGTTCGCCTCGGCAGGGGCGGTGAACCGTACGCTGAACATGCTGCAGCGCGCGTTCCTGCTGCGGAGCTGTTCGGACAGCGTCTATGAAAGTCGGACACGGCCTTGTCTGCTTTATCAGATCAAGCGCTGTTCCGCGCCCTGCACCGGCGAAATCGGGCTTGAGGATTACGGCAAGCTGGTCGCGGAGGCGGAGCGTTTTCTTGCTGGCAAGACCGACAGCGTACAGAAAAAGCTCAATTCCCTGATGGAGGAGGCGAGCGATGCGCTGGAGTTTGAACGCGCCGCCCGCTATCGCGACCGCCTGTCGGCGCTTGCGCATGTCCAAGCCGTACAGGGCATCAATCCGCGCGGCGTCGATGAAGCGGATGTCTTTGCGATTCACCAGGAAGGCGGACAGAGCTGCATTCAGGTTTTCTTCTTCCGCAGCGGTCAGAACTGGGGTAACCGCGCCTATTTTCCGCGAGCGGATCGTTCAGTCGAGCAGGACGAAATATTGGAGAGCTTCATCGCCCAGTTTTATGACGACAAACCTGTTCCGCGTTGTATCTTTCTGTCACATGACGTCGGTGAGCGCGCATTGCTGGCGGAAGCGCTGAGCGTGAAGGCTAAACGCAAGGTCGAGATCGTTGTGCCGCAGCGCGGCGAAAAGGCCGGGCTGGTCGCCCATGCGCTAAGCAACGCCAGGGAAGCGCTGGGCCGCAAAATGGCCGATGCGTCGAGCCAGGCGAAACTCCTTGATGGTGTGGCGAAAGCATTCGGGCTGGACGTGCGCCCGGAGCGCATCGAGGTTTACGATAACAGTCATATTCAGGGCGCAAATGCCGTCGGCGGGATGGTTGTTGCGGGGCCGGAAGGCTTCATGAAGAACCAGTATCGAAAATTCAACATCAAGTCGGAAACGCTCACGCCGGGCGATGATTATGCGATGATGAAGGAGGTGCTCAGGCGCCGCTTTCTGCGGCTGGCGAAAGAACAGGCGGAACTGGAGCCAGACGGCGCGGGGGAAGGGGAAGAGGCGTCCCTCGCGCAGGAAACGATCACCAGCGTGACAGCGCCAGGGGAAACGCAGCAGGCTGATGAATGGTCTCTTGTTGGCGGAGATGACGATGAGCTGCCACCCGAGCCGAAGGAAAGCAAATGGGCCGCACCGGACCTTGTCCTGATCGATGGCGGGGCCGGGCAACTGGCGGCAGCTCACGAGACGCTCGACGAACTCGGCGTCAAGGGGATCACACTGGCGGGCGTCGCCAAGGGGCCGGACCGCAATGCCGGGCGCGAGCATTTCTTCATGCGTGGCAAGCCCTCTTTCATGCTTGAGGCGCGGGATCCCGTGCTTTACTTCGTGCAGCGTCTGCGCGACGAGGCGCACCGCTTCGCTATCGGGACGCATCGCGCCAAGCGCTCCAAGGCGATCGCCGCCAATCCGCTCGATGAAATTCCTGGCATTGGAGCCAAACGCCGCCGTGCGCTGCTGAAACATTTCGGCTCGGCAAAGGCGGTCAGCCGCGCCGGTGTCGAAGACCTTCAAGCCGTCGAAGGCATCAGCGCGGCCATGGCCGAGACGATCTATAATCACTTCCGTTGCGCGTAATTAAATCAACTGATATGTGATAATTTTTTACAATGCGGCGATTCTGCACCCATATATATGCGATGAATCACTATGGTTCGCCTGTATAGGCGAATAAGGACTTTAGTAGTGCAAGTGTGCTGTCTAGTTCATATGCAATGCCAGCGTATTACTATGATGAACTGTGGAGACAAAATTGAAAATGATGCGTAGTCTCCAGCGTGCATTCACTAGAATATTTTTATTATTTATTTTCATTGCATTTTTTTTGAGCAACGCACATTCTCAAAATTTTAATCGAAGACTAGAAGAAGAATGGACAAATTATAAGGATCCACAATTCGGATTTAAATTTGATTATCCATCTACGATTTTTGAGATAGTAAATAACACATCATATTACGGCAAGGTCATATTGCTTTCGAAAAACAAACGGGCAAAAATTACTGTTTCAGGTGCTGATAATGACCTCGATTTTGTGCTCGCGGAATACCGTGATCTCGTGATCAGCATGCTCGAAGGCGAGCCTGTTATAGATTACAGCCCGATCGGGCAGAGCTGGTTTGTTTTATCTGGCAATCTCGGAAGTGATATCTTCTACCACAAGGTGATATTTTCATGCGACTTCCGGCTCATCAATTCGTTCGAGATAAGCTTTCCGAGCGTTGACAAGGTCTTTTACGAACGCCTTGTCGAGATCATGGAAGATCATTTCAAGCCAGCGCGTGGCGCCGACGAGCCGGAGCGATGCAGACTTTAGACACGCATGAAAAGCGAATTGCGTAATGTACGGACGCCTGGTCGACTGGCGATACCAAGCTCGATGAGGCAAAGAGCGGATCTTGTTGATGGTCGCCCTGCGCCGCGATACCAGCCGTGAGCGAACCCGATGGTAGGCCTGCGGATCGAGTTGCTCCAGGACCGCTTCCGCCATTGCTTCAGTGTTCATCTGCGCCTCCTGTTTGCGAAGCGGTTTTTGTAAACGGCTTCGCGGGGAAGCAGCCGGTCCATGCCATTACCGGACAATCCCGAACCGATTAATGTCAAGAGTGCACGCATTCCGTGTGGGGTGACCGGACCTCATCCCCTGATTTTGGTTTCGCAAACTGTTCTCGCCGGTTAAACAGGGAATAAGCGGTATAACCGCACCGCGCAGGCGGTTCCGGAGGAGGACATTTTCATGGGCTATATCGGACGGTATATCCTTGCTGGAATTCTCACGGTCATTCCCTTATGGGTCACGTGGCTCGTTGTGGATTTCGTTTTCCGCCAGCTTCTTCGCATCGGCAGCCCTATCGTCGCGACGGCACGCAGGCAATTGACGCAGCACGTCCCTGAACTTGCCGACCGCATAAGCTGGCCCCTTACCGATGAAATTATCGCTATTCTCCTGACGCTGGGGATGTTCTATCTGGTTGGCTGGATTGCCAATCGCGTCATCGGTCGCCAGATCCTTAGCGCTATCGAGGCTGCGCTCGACAGATTGCCGCTCGTTCAAACCATCTATGGCGGCGTCAAAAAGCTGATCGGCGCGCTTCAGCAGCAGCCCGACGGTGTCCAGCGCGTTGTCCTGATCGATTTTCCATCCAAGGAGATGAAGGCGGTCGGGCTGGTGACGCGCGTGATGACCGAAGAGGCGACCGGACGCCAGCTCGCGATTGTCTATGTGCCGACCACGCCCAATCCGACATCGGGATATCTGGAAGTCGTCCCGATCGAACGCGTCGTCTCGACGGACTGGACGCTGGACGAAGCCATGAATTTCGTGATCTCCGCAGGAGCGGTTGCGCCGGAGCGGATCACGTTCAGCCGTCCTGATGAAATGGGCGACATTCCACCGGATATAAAGCAGACATAGCGCGGGCAAATCTGCTTATCCGTTGGACTGGCTTCAATTGAGCCGAATTTCGTCTTTTAATATTCATAAGCGTGACTATAAACTTTTCGAAAATGCGACCCTAAAAAAGAGGCAACGCTCATGGCCCGTATGACTCCCCTCGCTTATCTCGACCGCGCGCTCAAGACGGTCACCGATATCGGCATCGAAACCAAGGCCAATCAAAATGATCCGATCATCGGCCTGCTCGATCAGATCGCGATCCTTGACCATGACAAGGTTGCAATCATCGGGCGCACGCTGGCCGAAGCCTCGACGTTCAACGAGATCGTTCGTAATGAGGTCGCGGGCATGGACGTCGGTAACCGCTACAACAAGATCGTCAACGCCTTCAATTCCATCCGCAAGGACGCCAAAAGTCTCGTCGATCAGCTTGAAGACGGCAAGATCAGCACGTGGGAACGCGCCACCAATGTCTGGATGAAGGTCGCGCGCGGCGATGTGGCTGAGCGTTTCGACACGATTCGCGACACCTATATTGAAGTTGCGAATGAAACGAAGAACCAGATTCAGCGTGAGCAGAAAATTCTGGGCGCCTATCGGGATTATCGCGGCGCTTACAAGCAGGCGCAGGTTCTGGCGATGGAGCTTTTGGAAGTGGCCGACGCCAAGCTTGAGGAGAAGAAGACGATCCTGAATGCGGCGTCCGAAAAAGTCGGAACTTACAAGGGCAAATCGCCCGGCGCGCGCGCCAAGCTCGAACTGGATCGCGACGAGAAATTGCGCGACATGCAGATTGAAGACAAGCGCTACCAGATCGCCAAGGATCTCGCCGACAATCTGACGATCGGCTACAACACATCAGAAGTTATCATGACGCGGCTGATGCAGACGACAAGCGCAAAGGAACGCGTCTTTGCGCAGGCCGTCAGCTTCTTCTCGACAAATGAAGCGGTGCTGACTGCGCTCAAGGCGTCATTTACCGGCATGTTCGGATTACACGAATCGACAAAGACGCTTGAGGCCATGAAGGAAGGCGTGTCGAAAAGCCTCGAGACGCTCGGCGAGGTCGGCGATGCCGTTACCGAGGAAGCCTTGCGCGCGGGGTATGGTCCGACCGTGCGCGCCGATGCCGTGCTGAAGCTGGTTGAGTCCGTCACCAATTTCCAGAAGAAGTCGCGTGAGATCATTGCCGAAATGCGCGAGCTTGCGACGAAGAATTCAGAGGAAATCCGCGAGGCGGTCGAAACCGGCAAACGGCGCATGGCCCGGATCGCTAGCGACATCAAGGCGTTGCCGCCTTTGCCAGAGGCTGCGTAACGCCTGATGGCCGGATCCGCCGAAACCGTTCAGCCGCCGCTCGACGATGTCATGCTCTCCATGGATGTGGTGGACACGCTGCGTCAGGATGCGCGCATCGTTGACCGCGAGTTGAATGACGAGACGCGCCGGGACGAGCTGATCGAACGCCTTCGGCAGATCTATCGCGGGCAGGGGATCGAGGTTCCCGATCACATTCTTGAACAGGGCGTGCAGGCGCTTGAGGACAGCCGCTTCGTCTATGAGCCGCCGAAACCCGGCCTGATGGTGTGGCTGGCGACCGCCTATGTCACGCGGTGGGACTGGGGCAAGTGGGCCGGAGGCGGGATCGCTGTGTTCGCGGCGATCTGGCTCGGTTGGCAGGCGGTTTATGTCTGGCCGCAGGCGCGCAAGGCGGAGCAGGCCCGCATCGAACTGAGTGAGACCCTGCCGGACAGGCTAAGCACAGCCTATGAAACCGTCGATGCGGAAACGGATGATCAGGACGTTCTCGCCCGGGCTGCTCAACTGCGTGATGCCGGACACGCCGCGGCAAAGGCCGGTCAGTTGGAGCCCGCCCGCAAGGCGGCGCAGGATCTGACCTCCCTGCTTGCCGAATTGCGCCTCGCCTTCGATGTTCAGATCGTGTCTCGCTCCGGCGAGCTGAGCGGGCTCTGGCGCATCCCGCGCGTCAATCCGGACAGCCGCAATTACTATCTCGTCGTCGAGGCGCTTGATGAAGATGGCAATGCGCTGGAGCGCGAAATCCTGAATGAGGAAACCGGAAAGCGCGAAACGGTCATGAAATGGGCCGTGCGGGTACCGAAATCGGTGTTTGACCGCGTGCAGGACGACAAGCTCGATGACGGCATAATCCAGAATGCGGTGATTGGCGAGAAGCGTCGGGGTGAGCTTGAGACGGATTGGCGCGTCAATATGAGCGGCGGGGCGCTGACGCAATGGTGATTGCTGCGGAAACCGGCCAGCAGACGCTCGCCTCGATCGAGTCCGCCCTGAAGGAGGCCGGCAAGCAGACCGACCGGCTGAAAACGGATCTCGAAAAGGCGAGCAAGAACAAGGCCGAGCTGATGGCGAAGCGGCTGGACGCGTTCAAGGCCCTTGCAAAGTTCCGAACGGAGCTTTCGCTGATTGATGGCGTGATCGACGAGGCCGATCGCCTGTCGGCCCAGGTGCGCACGATCCTCACCGCCCGCCAGAAAAGCGTCAATGCCCTGAAAGAGCGTGAGAAACGCGCACAACTGGAGCGTAACAGGCTGACCCAGCAGATTGCGGCGCAGCGCGGGGAGATCGAAAGACTTGATCAGCAGCTTGACGAATTTGGCGATCGCGCCCGCGAAGCGCTGAGCGCGGGGGATGACTATCGCGAACGTGCCAGCCATTATGCCGAGCTGGAGGAGATGGTCGGGAATGCGGCGGAAAAGGCGCGCAAGTCACGCGCCGAGGAAGTCCGCAAGGGCGAGCCCTATCGTAATGATCCGCTGTTCATGTATCTGTGGGAGCGTAAATTCGGCACTTCGGACTACGACCGGACCGGCGTCATCCGTATGTTGGACAATTGGGTGGCGCGGCTGGTCCGCTATCAGGATGCGCGCTCCAACTATGCCGTGCTCAACCAGATTCCCGACCGGCTTGAGGCTCATGTCGCGCGGCTGCGCAAGCTGACGGAAGCCGAGCGCGATACGCTGGACAAAGTCGAGGCCGAAAAGATTCGGGAACTGGCGGGCGATGATTTCCTCGACGCGATCGATGCGGCCAATGCGGAGCGCGACCGTCTGACGGCGGAGCTGGAAAAGCTGAATGCGGAATTGACCGAAACGGGCGGCCAGCTCAAGACCTATGCGGAGGGGCTCGATCAATCCTTTCGCGAGGCGGTTGAGAAGACGGTGCAGTTTCTTGACGGGAAGAGCCTGACCGCGCTGCGCCATGAAGCGCGGGAGACGCCGGATGTCGAGGATGACGAGATTGTCCGCACAATCAGCCGCCTCGCCGATGAACGCAACGGGCTGGAAGCGCTGGTCAAGCGCAAGAGCGAGGAACTGGATGCATCCTTCCGCCGCAAGCAGGACCTCTTGAGGATTGCGGCCGACTTCCGTAATTCGCGCTATGATGAGCCCGGATCGGTGTTCAAGCCGGGACGCGGCGGCCCGAGCGGGGAGGCTCTTTTGCAGATGCTGCTGAATGGAGCGATCACGGCGTTCGAATATTGGGCGCGCACGCAGAGCCGCCAACGCTGGCGCGGCCGCTCCGGGGACGGCTATCGCCGCAGCACCACCTTCCCCTCATCCTCGCGTCGCTCCAGCCGCCGCCGGCCTTCATCCGGCGGGCCGGATTTCCGTACTGGCGGCGGGTTTTGACGTCAGACCGGTGTCTTTCATAATACCAGCAGCTGTTTCCCGCGATTCTTGCGCCAGCTCTGCCCGGCAGCGTTCTCGGCTCTGTCAAACGGGAGAAGTCCGTGTGAATGTATTGCATATTGAGGGATATTGCCGGTCATGAATTTACAAAAATGCAAGATGACTAGCCTTGCCACGGAGAGGCTCGCACTGCGCCCGGTTCAACCGGCAGATGCGAACGATATCATCCGGCTCGCCAATGATTTCGAAGTCGCCCGGCGTCTCGCGCGGCTCTCTCATCCCTATGGGAGGGAGGATGTGCAATTCTTCATGGATAGTATCCTTCCGGAAGAAGCGGTGTGGGCCGTGCTGCGCGGATCTGATGGCGTGTTTATGGGCGTAACCGGCCTTGCGCCGCAGGAAAGGACCGCTGTGCTTGGTTATTGGCTTGGGCGGGACTATTGGGGACATGGCTATATGACGGAGGCGGCCACGGCCATCGTACAGTTCGCCTTGTCCGATCTGGCGTTGGCCGGTGTCAGATCGGGGCATTTCGCGGACAATGTTGCATCCGGATCCGTGCTGGCGAAACTGGGGTTTGTCCCCGTGAGCAAATCGCGCAAATATTGTCTCGCGCTCGATAGCGAGGTCGCTCATGTCGATATGTGGTTGGATGGCAAGGATTTCTTGTGTATGCAGACTGGGGAGGGTGAAAGAACAAAATGCAAAAACGTGAATTCATAAAGATTCTGGCCAGAACCAAAGTTGTCCCGGTCATCCGTCATAAGGATCCCGATGTCGCCTTGCGGGGCGCAAAGTTGCTGGCTCAGGCTGGTTTTCCGATATTGGAGATGACGTTCACCGTGCCCGGCGCGGCCGATCTGATCGCCCGGCTGACCCGTGAATTGCCTGACGCGATTATTGGCGCGGGAACCGTGCTGAGCGATCTCCAGGTTCACCATGCGATTCGGGCCGGTGCGCAATTTGTGGTTTCGCCATGCTGGAGCGACGATGTAGCAGAAGTTTGCGTT
>JAHQVI010000161.1 GCA_019634405.1 Hyphomicrobiales bacterium | reverse complement strand
CCGTATCGCCATAGACCCCGATTGTAGAGAGATAACCCACCCATTCCAGATTTGGCGCATTGGCCAGATCTTCTGCATGATGAACAAGCAGCGGATCACCCTCGGCAATGGGCGGTGCGGAGAGTAAAAGATGTGTCGTTGCGCTGATTGCGTCCTTAAGATCTGCCGACGGAGCATCGCCGGTGAACAGCGCGGCTTCATAATCCAGCGCTTCAATCGCAGCCACGCCTTCCACATTGCGGGATGTGCCGATGATCCGCCACCCTTGCGCCTTGAGCCGGGGCGCGATTTCCTTTGCCGAAAAGCCAAGCCCGGCCGCAAGTAGCGTGTTCATGCACATTCCCTTTCAAACAGCCATTCGCCGCGCACGGCCTCGTCCTGTTCCTGCGGCAGATAGCGCTCGCGCAGACGGTCGAATTCCCCTGCCCTGCATAGCACACCTGCAGCCCAGACCGCCATGGCCCGCACAACCGGATTATCCTCGCACAAAAGACGCTCAAGCTTCGGCAGAAGTGAGGCGTCGTCCGAATTCCCCGCCGCGATCAACACGTTGCGGATGAAGCGGTCGCGTCCTATGCGCTTGATCGGCGAGCCGGCGAAGGCGGCGCGGAATGCGGCGTCGTCCAGTTCGAGCAGATCGGCCAGCAGCGCGCCTTCCGTGATCGGCCGCGCGGTAAATTTCACCTCGCGCGCCGCCTCGGCAAATTTGTTCCACGGGCAGACCGCGAGGCAATCGTCGCAGCCATAGATGCGGTTGCCCATCGCCGCGCGAAACCGGCGCGGAATATGCCCCTTATGCTCGATGGTCAGATAGGAAATGCAGCGCCGCGCATCGAGCCGGTACGGTGCGGGGAACGCATCGGTCGGGCAGATATCGAGGCAGCGGCGGCAATTGCCGCAATGGTCGGCTTCGCCATCATCGGGCGGCAACTTCGCCGCGGAGAAAATTGCGCCCAGAAACAGCCAGGAGCCAAGTTCGCGCGAGACGAGATTGGTGTGCTTGCCCTGCCAGCCGATCCCCGCGCTCTGCGCCAGCGGCTTCTCCATCACCGGGGCGGTATCGACGAACACCTTTACATCCGCGCCAGTCTGCCGGTAGAGCCAGCCGGCAACCCCCTTCAGCTTGCCCTTGACGACGTCATGATAATCGCGCCCGCGCGCATAGACCGAAATCGCGCCGCGCCAACGTTCCTCAAGGATCGCAAGCGGATCGGTCTTCGGGCCGTAATTCATACCCAGCATGATGATGGAACTGACCTGCGGCCAAAGCGTGCGCGGATGACGGCGACGCGCCTGATGCGTCTCAAGCCAGTCCATCTCGCCATGCATGCCGTCGGCGAGAAATTCGCCAAGCCGCAAGCCCGCCTCGCCAATCCCGTCCGGCCCCGTCACCCTGACAACGTCGAACCCTTCGGCGCGGGCGCGTTTGACGAGTTCCGTTTTCGTTTTCAGCTCATCCATCCGGGACATCATTTCGGTCCGGGGCCTGCCTGCTCAACACCGGACGGCCGCTCTCATCCATTCGCAGCTCCGTTGATCAGGCGGGCTACAGCTTCGGCGTCTCCCAGCTTGACGGTTTCCTCATCGATATGGGGCTCCAGCATCCGCATTGTCGCCTGGCGGCGTCCATTCCGGCTAAGCCATTGCGATCGATCCGCCAAGCGCCGCCGAACCGTCCAGCGACATGACGCGCAATCTGTCCGTCTCAGGCGTGATCTCCGGACAGGCCGCGCTTTGCTCCCAAAACCAAGCCAAGCCGTTCCGGCCCGGCCGCCTGCCGCGCTGCTTCCTCGGCCATCTACGCCCAATTTCCAAACAATAGGCGCTCCGGCGAGATCCACATATGCAGCCTATATCAATGATCGCACGATTTGTCGAAGACGGAACGCCGTGCGGTCTTTCCCGGACGGGCCCAAGCGGCGCGCCTTAAAATTCGACCGAGGCGTAAATAGGCGGAGGTGGCAAACCCGGCAGACGGTCGGTAAGCAGCGGCCGGAAGCTGTCGCGGATCTTGATGGACTGATACCAATTCTTAACCTTCCTGAACTCGTCCCAGGGCACTTCACCGAGATAGTCCAGCACGGAGAGCTGTCCGGCGGCCGCCAGATCGGCAAAGCTGATTGCGTCACCCGCGATCCACTCGCGCCGCTCAAGCAGATGAGCCATGTAGGACAGGTGATAGCGGAGATTGGAGCGCCCGGCCCTGATGATATCGGTATCGGGCGTCGAGCGTCCCATGTCGATGAAGCGCTGATAGACGCGTTCGTCGAGGAAATAGCGCGTCGCTTCCTGATCGACCTTCAAGTGAAACCAGTCCACCAGACGCCTGATCTCGGCGCGTTCGAGCGCTGAGCCGGGAAAGAGACTCTGACTCGGTGGCGCTTCGCCATTCACCTTGCCATGCGTCTCGTCGAGATATTCGGAAATGGCGTAATAGCCTGACAGCACGAAGCCATGCGGACGCATGAGCACCGGCAGCGTGCCTGCCGGATTGATCATCAAAAAGTCCCGCCGCCACGCCCAGGGCCGTTCTTCCTCCAGCTCGACCACAAGCCCGCATTCGCCGATCGCCAGACGGATCGATCGCGATATTGGACAAAGCGAATAGTGAATAAGCTGAAGCATATCCAAAGCAATTGTTCGAATGGTCTGGCGCGCGGGCATATGTGCCATATGCCTGAGCTAACAACACAAAGCGTTATCAACACCAGAACACAGACACCGATCTGAGATCGCGCTTAACCGATCGCTAACAGAGCGCAGATCGTCAGAGCGGGAGTATGTGACGATTCGAACGGCAAAAATATGCCGGATCCAGCAAGCTCATACAGCGCGCACCGAGAACTCGCCTTTCGGACGGAAGCGAACGAGATAATGCGGAACGATCGTCTCCACGGCTTGCGGGTCGATGCCCAGCTCCTTCAGCGTGCGCGCCTCGCGAATTGCGTCTGAGCTAACGACATTGTCGCTCTGAAGCATCCGGACCTGATCGACCGTAAGCGGCGCGCCGGGGAGCAGCTGCAGAAGCGCCGCCTGCATCTTCGCCGCCCAGAACGGAACCGAGACATATCCGCGCTTCCGATTGGTATATTCACCAATGAGATCAAGGAGTTCCTTGAAGGTATAAGTCGAGGGCCCGCCCAATTCATAAGGCACGCCGTCGCGCGCACGGCCATCGAGACCAGCCACGACGGCCTTTGCGACATCGCCAACATAAACCGGCTGGAACCGCGTCCTGCCGCCGCCGAACAGCGGAAGCGCCGGCGTGAAACGCGCCATGGAGGCGAATCGGTTGAAGAACTCGTCCTCGGTCCCGAACACGATGGACGGGCGCAGGATCACGCTTTGGGAAAAGCGCTCGCGAATTAGCTCCTCGCCTCTCGCCTTGCTTCGCGCATAGGCGGCAGTGCTTTTTGGGTCAGCGCCGATCGCGGAAACATGAACCAGCGCTTTTGCGCCCGCTTCTTTCGCCGCCTGAGCAAATGTGCCTGCACCTTCAGCCTGTACCGCCTCGAAAGACTGCTTGCCTGACGGCTGGAGTATTCCCACCAGGTTTACCGCCGCGTCGGCGCCCTCCAGCGCGCGTTTGACGGAATCTTCATATCGCAGATTGGCCTGAACGGCATGGATCTGACCGACGCCGCCCTGCGTCTGCAGATGGACTGCTTGGTTCGGCCTGCGCACGGCCACTCGAACCCGGCACCCGTTTTTTGCAAGCGCCTGCACGACATAGCGTCCAAGAAATCCGGACCCGCCGAATACTGTGACCAAAGCCGAGCTATTAAGAGAAATCGACATGCTGTGCCGCCCTGATGTGCTGAGTAGGTCGTCTTGAGACTCGTTCCATAGCCGGATTACACCGGGAATGACCTGTTTGTGAAGCTTTTAGGCGTCCATTGCGTCACGACGTCCAAAATATAAACGCAAAACCGGCCGGATTTGCCAGATTGGAGCATGTACTTTGAACCAGAAAGCCTGACGCTGCGTCACACAATCAATGACGACAACGCTTCATATGACAGTCATGGAGGGGAAGGATGCAGGAACTGACTTACGAAATACCGTTCGAACGGCTGAGCAAGCTTGGACGAACCATGGGACGGCGGGCGTTTCGCGGTATGTGGCTGCTCAGATGGGGCCTTTTCACCGGTTATCTCGCCGCCCTCGTCGCTTTGAGCTTCTACGCGGACGCCATCGATCGCTGGTTTAACGCGCAAGGCATGCCCAGCGGCTCGCTATTGACCTTTCTGACCGTCACGGCAATTGTCCTGATCGTCACTCTCAGGCTGCGCAAGCGGCAGAAGCAAGAGATCAAAGCCCGCGCCAATTTCGATCTTTCAATCCGGCTGAACAAGACCGAGACCGGCATTCATATCGAGACCGACGAGATCGGTTACATTCTCAAATGGCGGGGCATCAACCAGATGCTGCTGGAACCGGACGGCGTCGTCATTTCACATGGCGGCCTGTTCTTTCTTGTCCCGAATCTTGCGTTTTCGAACATGGCCGATCGCAACGCCTTCATCCGCGACGTTTACGCTCAGCTGGGCGATGAGGCGAAGGCCAGGAGCGAAGACGAAATCAGACCGGTCCTGGACGGCACTGTTTCCTGAAGCGCGGCCAGAGCGGTGACAATCGCCCGTCAGGACAATAATTTCAGGCGATATAACGCATCAATAGCCTCGCGCGGGCTCATATTGTCGGGATCGATCTCGGCGAGCGCTTCGGCCAATTCATTGCGCCTGGCCTCATCAATGCCGGGCGCAGACGTCTCAGGCTCTGCAGGCGCCATTGCGGCAAACAGCGGCAAATCCTCCAGCAGCTCCGCATTGGGCCGCCCCTGCTTTTTCTCCAGCCGCGAGAGAACCTGCCGCGCCCGGGCGATCACCGGTTTCGGCAGTCCGGCGAGCTTGGCGACCTGAATTCCGTAAGAGCGGTCCGCCGCGCCGGGGATGACTTCATGGAGAAAGACGATGTTGTCCTTCCACTCCTTCACCGACACGGTCACGTTCAGCGCGCTGCCCAGCTTCTCCGCCATCGCGGTCAACTCATGGTAATGCGTTGCAAACAATGCGCGGCACTGGCTGACATCATGCAGATGCTCAACCGTCGCCCAGGCGATTGAGAGGCCGTCAAACGTCGCAGTGCCGCGACCGATTTCGTCGAGAATGACCACGGACCGATCCGTCGCCTGATTGAGGATCGCCGCTGTCTCGACCATCTCCACCATGAAGGTCGAACGCCCCCGCGCCAGATCGTCGGACGCCCCGACACGGCTGAAAAGACGGTCCGCTACGCCGATATGGGCGGCGCTTGCGGGCACGAAACTGCCGATCTGGGCAAGGATGGCAATCAATGCATTCTGTCGCAGGAACGTCGATTTTCCCGCCATGTTCGGCCCGGTGACCAACCACAGCCGGTTGCGGCTCAGATCGCAATG
>JAHQVI010000160.1 GCA_019634405.1 Hyphomicrobiales bacterium | reverse complement strand
AATTCGAACCCAGGCGGTGACGGCAATCAGGGTGCCGAAACGGCAATCCTTAAACTTCATGGAAATGATTACGAGTTTCCAGTTCTGTCCGGCACAATAGGTCCTGACGTTGTCGACATTTCCAAACTATATGCAAAAACCGGCGCTTTTACGTATGATCCCGGTTTTACGTCAACAGGCAGCTGCCGCTCTAACATCACATTTATCGACGGGGAAAAAGGCGTCCTGCTGCATCGCGGCTATCCGATCGATCAGCTCGCCGAGCACGGCAATTTTCTTGAAACCGCGCATCTTCTGCTCTATGGCGAACTGCCGAACACGGAGCAATATGACGATTTCGTAAACCGCGTCACCTATCACACAATGCTTCATGAGCAGATGAACCGCTTCTACACCGGTTTCCGCCGTGATGCGCATCCGATGGCTATCATGGTCGGCGTGGTCGGCGCGCTGTCCGCCTTCTATCACGACTCCACCGACATCAGCGATCCTGTGCAACGTGATATTGCGGCAATCCGCATGATCGCCAAGATGCCAACCATTGCCGCGATGGCCTATAAATATTCCATTGGCCAGCCCTTCATCTATCCACGCAACGATCTCGATTATGCATCAAACTTCCTCTATATGAGCTTCGCCGTTCCTTGCGACGAGTATCGGGTAAACCCGGTATTGTCGCGTGCGATGGACAAGATTTTCGTCTTGCATGCCGATCACGAGCAGAACGCCTCGACATCGACCGTGCGTCTTGCATCTTCCTCCGGGGCCAACCCGTTCGCATGCATCGCCGCTGGCATTGCCTGTCTGTGGGGACCGGCGCATGGCGGCGCGAACGAAGCAGCGCTCAACATGCTCTCCGAAATCGGCACAGTTGACCGCATCCCTGAATATATCGCGCGGGCGAAAGACAAGAACGATCCATTCCGTCTGATGGGCTTTGGCCACCGGGTCTACAAGAATTACGATCCGCGCGCCAAGGTGATGCAGCAGACCTGCCGTGAAGTGCTGGACATTGTCGGCGTCAATGATGACCCGCTGTTGCAGGTCGCGGTCGAGCTGGAGCGGATCGCGCTTGAGGACGAATATTTCGTCGAGAAGAAGCTTTATCCCAATATCGACTTCTATTCAGGCATCACGCTCAAGGCGCTGGGCTTCCCGACAACAATGTTCACCGTGCTGTTCTCAATGGCGCGGACCGTTGGCTGGATTGCGCAGTGGAAGGAAATGCTTGTCGATCCTGATCAGCGGATCGGTCGTCCGCGCCAGCTCTATACCGGCCCGGCCGCACGCGACTATGTCATGATCTCCGATCGCTGATAGACGCGGTGACATCGCTGTCACGTCACAGAACCCTGCCATGGCAGGGTTCTTCGCCCTACCGCTACACTGGCGTCTTCACCGGCGCCTCACTGGGAAACAGCAAGCTTCTTGCGGATGCTCTGCTCGATGACAGCCATGACCGTGCTCGCAGCCTGCTCGCTCGGCGTCGTCCCCTCAAGCACCATCTTGTTCGCGATCGTTGCAAGGCCCGCAAGCTGACGTTGACGCTCCGGCGAATCCGAAAGCAGCGCTTCAAGGGCCGCTGTCAGCTTGTCCGATGTGCAGTCCTCCTGCAGGAATTCGGGGAAAACATTTTCGCCTATGACCAGATTGGCCAGCACGACCGAGGGGACATTCAGGAGAAAGCGCAAGCTCGCCGCAACCCGGTCTACCTTGTAGGCAACCACCATCGGAACGCCGGTAAGCCCCAGTTCCAACGTTACTGTGCCCGATGCGGCCAGCGCAGCGTTCGCCAGGCGGAAAGCCTTGAACTTGTCGCTCTCGCCAGAAACAATATGCGGCATGAGAGGCCAGTCGCGCAGGCTGTCATCAATAAGCGGCCTCACGCTATCGACCACGGGAATAATGACCTCCAGCTCTCCGATACGCTCTTTCAACGTCGCAATGGTTTCGCCGAAAGGCTGCATCAAACGGCGGACTTCTGTCGGCCGGCTGCCCGGCAGGACGACGAGCACAGGCATTTCGGGCCTTAGACCGAGGCGGGTGGCAAGTTCGTCCTTGTCGAGACTTTTGATCCAGTCGAGTTTTTCGATCATCGGATGGCCGACATAGGTGCATGGCGGTCCGCCCAAACGCTCATGCGCTGCAGGCTCGAACGGCAATAATGCCAGCAGATGATCGACATAGGGCCGCATCTTGCGCGCGCGCCCCGGACGCCACGCCCATACGCTCGGCGAAACATAATCGACAATCGGGACGAGCGGCAGTTTCTTGCGGATACGTTTGGCGATCGGATGGGTGAATTCCGGGCTGTCGATGATTACGACGCAGTCCGGATCGCTTTTCAGCCCGGCATCCACGGTCTGATAGACACGGCGGACCAGTTTCGGCAATCGCGAGAGTATGGCCAGCGGTCCCATAACGGCGACATCGGCAAGAGGAAAGATGGATTGCAGCCCCTCGGCTTCCATCGTGTCGCCGCCAACGCCGCTGAAGACGATGGGCGTATCGGACTTTTCGTTCAACGCCGCCATCAGCTTGCTACCGAGCAGATCGCCGGAATGTTCACCTGCGACGATGAAAATACGCCGTGTCCTCGGTTTCACAATCCCTCTCCGTGGGCAATTACCGCCAGCCAATCAGCTTGTTGTCGTTGAAATTCAAATATCCACTCCGGCGATAAATATTTCGTGCCGGTCGGCAAGAGCGATCATCTCCGCCTGACTTGCGATCATAACCCGTCTGCTGGCAACCGCAATCCCTGCAAGTCCGGCATTGGCGGCGAATTCGACTGTTCTCGGTCCGATTACCGGCATATCGACACGCAGTTCCTGATCGGATTTCGGTGCCTTGATCAGCACGCCGGACCGCTTCTTGCCGCCCCATTGCTGCAACGCCTCGCAGCGCTTGAGCATTTCATCCGGTCCCTCGGCGGCCTCGACCGCGAGCACATGCCCGCGCGACAGGACGGCGCCCTGTCCGACGTCAAAAGGCGAAAGCGCGTCCAGAAGCGCAAAGCCGCGGCGAATGTCATGATCATGCTCTTCCGCGGGCGAGATCCGGCCAAACGGGCCGGAGGGCGCAAGCAGTTCGGGAGCGATTTCATGCGCGCCCCGAACCCTGAAACCCTGCCCTTCGAAAAACTTTACCACCCGCTTGAGAAGGGAATCGTCGCCGCCCCGCGTCAGGCTGAGAATGGTTGGCAGATGCCAGATGAAGCCAAAATCGACGCCGACACTCCAAAGGTCGGGTCGTTTGATAGCCCCAACGATAACAATATCCTTGCATTTGGCGGATTTCAGCACGTTCAGCAGACCGCCAAGCTCGCCAAGACGCACCCAGCTATGAGGAAAGCGTTCGATATCGGAATCGGCAACACCCTTGATTGCGGCGACATGAACCTCGATGCCGTTTCGCTGTGCAGCGTCGCATACGGCAACCGGAATCGAGCCGCCTGCAGCAACAACTCCAAGGCGGGTTGGGAGTGGACTCGTCGCGTCCATTGTTTTCAGTCTCCGAATACCGTAATCGCTGCTCAGCTATTCTCGCGTGGTACGCAAAGCGACCGGTTCGAGTCGGCTTTGACGAAACTGACGATGCGCTGGACATGCGGATCATCACTGAACATTTTCTCGACGTCTTCAAGACGCTCAACCAGCGTGCCCTCGGTGGCGAAGAGCATCCGGTAAGCTTTGCGAAGATTGTGAATCTGTTCGCGTTCGAAATTATGCCGCTTCATGCCAACAATATTCAGGCCGGCGAGATGGGCGCGATTTCCCAGCACAATGCCGAAGGGAATGACATCGTTTTCAACGCCGGACATCCCGCCAATGAAGGAGTGAGCGCCAATGCGGACGAATTGGTGAACGGCGGAAAGCCCGCCCACGCTGGCGTAATCTTCCACGATACAATGACCGCCTAGCGTTGCATTGTTCACCAGAAGAACATTATTGCCAATCAGGCAGTCATGCGCCACATGCGCGCCGGTCAGAAACAACCCGTTATCGCCGATCCGTGTCATATGGCCGCCCTGTTCCGTGCCCGGATTCATGGTGACATACTCACGGATTACATTACCGGAGCCAATCTGCAGACGGCTGGACTCGCCGCGATATTTCCGGTCCTGCGGCGCTTGCCCAAGCGATGCGAAAGGAAAAATCTGGGTATCGCTGCCGATCTCGGTCTTGCCGGCAATGACGACATGCGCGGCGATCCTGACCCGGTCATGCAGCATAACTTCCGGCCCGATAACCGCATAGGGACCGATATCCACGCCAGCGCCAATTTCGGCGCCATCCTCCACGATTGCGGTTGGATGGATTTTCGTCGCCTCGATCTGCGCCAGGGCCGTATTGTCTGGTATTGGCACTTAGCTTTTACTCGCTTGTTCTGCTCGCGCCTTGTCGGCATCGATAATCATGGCGCTGACTTCAGCTTCGGCGACAGCTTTGTCATCGACTTTCGCCATGCAATGGAAACGCCAGACCGGCCCGCGGTTGCGGATCTTGCGTACATGATAACGCACTGTATCTCCGGGAACGACCGGTTTACGGAACTTGGCGCGATCAATGCTCATGAAATAAACAATTCTGGGTTCGTAACTCTCGCCGATGGCATGAACGCAGATTGCGCCGGCAGTCTGCGCCATCCCTTCAATCAGCATCACGCCGGGCATAACCGGAAAACCGGGAAAATGTCCCTGAAAGTAGGGTTCATTGATGGTTACATTCTTGATGCCGATTGCTGATTCATCCCCATTGATATCGATAATCTTATCGATCATCAGGAAGGGATAGCGATGAGGCAGCAGTTTCAGGACGCGGTTAATGTCCGCAGTCCCCAGCGTTTCCCCAGCCTGTTCCTCAGTCATTCCTCAACTCCGTCATTCGGGGCATAGCTGACCTGCCACCTAACCGATAAGTTTTTCCAGCACCTTCAATCCCTTACCGCCCAACTTTTCCGTCAGCCGCTTAAGCAGTGCTGTCTCCCTTGCCCAGGTCGTGACTGGCCTTGCAGGCGTGCCTCCCCATCGTTCCCCAGGCGGTATGCTTGACGCCACGCCGCTATTTCCGGCAATTTGCGCTCCCGCACCGATCCGGATATGGCCAACCACACCGCTTTGGCCGCCCATGACCACGAAATCCTCGAGAACCGTACTGCCGGAAACGCCTGCCTGCGCGACAAGTACCGCATTTCTGCCTACGACAACGTTATGGCCAATCTGAACGAGATTATCAATCTTTGTACCTTCGCCGATGATCGTATCGCGCAACGCGCCACGGTCGATGGTGCTGTTCGCGCCAATCTCCACATTGTCCTGAATGATCACCCGGCCAATTTGCGGGACTTTCAGATGCCCCTGCGGCCCCATGGCGAAACCGAAGCCGTCCTGGCCAATCGCAACGCCGGCATGGACGATGACGTCATTGCCCATCAGCGTGTGCGTAATGACAGCGCGCGCGCCTACATAGCAATGGCGGCCCACAGCGCAACGATAGCCGATAACAGCGCCCGCGGCGACGCGCGTTCCCGCGCCAATCCGGGCTTCAGGCCCGATCACCGCGCCGGGCTCAACGATCACTCCGGATTCGATCCGTGCTGTCGGGTCGATCTGGGCCGCTCCAGCCATGTGGAAAGCGGCCTTCGGCACGCCTGCATCCGGATAAAACAGGCTAAGGGCTTTTGCGTAAGATCGATAGGGCTGTGAGGTCAGTAATGCAACCACGCCTTCCGGACAGCGGGGCGCATGTTTTTGATGGATAAAACATGCCCCTGCCTGTGTCTCTGCCAGGCGGGACAGATATTTCACATTGTCGACAAAGGTGAGATCGGACGCCTTTGCTTCGCTCAGCGGCGCAATGTCGGAAATCTTGCGATCGCCCTGATCCTGGTTGACGAGCTCCGCGTCCGTTTTACTGGCAATATCTGCGAGCGTGAAAGGGCCTGCCTGCTCGAAAAAACCGGGATGTTCCATTGTTATGCTTTTTTTTAAATGCAGAAGGCCCCGCCTTGGGGGCCTTCCTATATGATTTGCACCTTAAAGCAGTACTCTAGAATTTGGTAGAGGCACCGAAGCGGAACAATTCCTCTTCGTCGAAATCGGCCTTTGTGATGACCCAGGCGAAATCTGCACGAAGCGGTCCGACCGGCGAGTCCCAGAGAAGGCTGGCGCCAACAGATGAACGGATGATGTCTTCGTCAAACTGCGCATCAAAATCGGAGTCATACAGGTTACCCGCATCGGCAAATACGGCGCCGCCAAATCCGAGTTCTTCGGGGAGCAGCGGTATCGGGAAGCGAACTTCGAGCGTACCGGCATAGAAGATGTTACCGCCAACGGCGTCGCCTTCGTCTCTGGGGCCGATACCTGCGGAGTCAAAACCGCGGATCGTTTCGCCGCCCTTGAAGAAGGCGTCAACAGCCTCAACATTCTGTCCGCCCCAGCCCGTTATGTAGCCGCCAATCACGCGGCCAACCAGCGTAATGCCTTCATAAAGCGGGTAATATCCGCGCGCTTCGGCAACAGACTTGATGTATTGAACGTCACCGCCGACGCCTGCGAACTCCTGGTCAGCCGAGAGAAAAATGCCTCTGGAGGGCTTGGCGCGGTTATCACGCGTATCGTAGCTGATCGCGTAACCAACGGATGAGATGATGCGCTCGCCTTCGATATCTTGGATAATTTCCGAAGCGTTGTCACCAACATCGAAGACCTCATCCTGCAGCAGCGTATACTTACCCTGCAACCTGACTTCGTCGGTCAGAGCAAAGCCTGCACGCAACGAACCACCTGTCTTGCGCTGGCTGAAGTCCGACTCATCCTGGAAATCAAGCTCCTTATGGAAGACGTCGAAGCCGGCTGCGATATTCTGATCCATGAAGCGTGGTTCAGTGAACGAAATGTCAGCCTGAAGGTTTTCGAAGCTGCCCGCCAGTTTGAGGCGAAGGAATTGCCCCTTACCAAGCAGGTTGCGTTCGGTAAACGCCACTTCGCCGATCACGCCCTCATTGGAGGAGAAACCAGCTGCGATCGAGAACTCGCCCGTTGGCGTTTCTTCCACTTTGAAATCCAGCACAACGCGGTCGGGATCCGAACCTGGCTGCGTCGAAACCTGCACGGATTTGAAAAAGCCCAGCCGCTGCAGACGAATTCGAGCCTGTTCAACGAGACGACGGTTATAGGCGTCACCTTCGGCCAGACGGATCTCCCGGCGGATGACATAGTCACGTGTCCGTGCATTACCGACAACGTTGATACGATCGATGTAAACCCTTGGCCCCTGCTCGACGACATAGCTTACGAGGATCTGGCGGCTGATCGGATCACGCTCAATGCGCGGACGGATCTGACCAAATGCAAAACCCTGTTCCGTCACGGCGATGGTCAGTTTCTCAGCCGTATCATCAATCTTCTGAGCGTTGTAGATCTCGCCTTCGAACGTCAGCACCTGACCGCGGATCGTGTTCGGATCAACTGCAGGTAATGTCGACTCCACATCGATCGGACCGAAATTGTAGAGCTCGCCCTCATCAACTGTGAATGTGATGTAGAAGCCTTCCCCTTCAGGGTCAAGATCAGCAACAGCCGATATGACGCGAGCGTCGGCATAGCCGTTCCGCAGGTAATAGCGCCGCAGGAATTCACGGTCCAGATTCAGACGATCAGGATCGTAGACATCCGTTGCCTTGAGAAAGCTCAGGAAATTTGTTTCCGTCGTCGTGATGACGCTGCGCAGCTGGGAGTCGGAAAATGCGCGGTTGCCAATGAAATTGATGCTGAGAACCTTCGTCTCAGGACCTTCACTGATTTCAAAAACAACATTCAAACGCCCATTATCAAGCTCGATAACCTTGACGTCGACCTCAACGGCATAATAGCCGGAGCGCCGATAAACGTCGAGAATACGCTGAACATCGGATTGCGCCTTGGCTCTGGTGAACACAGCTCTCGGGCCGAGCTGCACCTCTGGAGAAAGCGTTTCATCATTGATGTCGCTATTACCTTCGAAAACCACCTTATTAACGATCGGGTTCTCGTTGATAATGTTGACGGTTACGACACCGCCGCTTTTAGAAATATCGACATTCTCGAAAAGCCCGGTAGCAATCAGGGCTTTGATGCTCTCACTTGCCTCAAAGGCGCTGTAACGATCACCGACGCCGAACGTCAGATAGCTTCGAATGGTTTCCGGGGCTATACGCTGTGTACCAGAAACGCGAATCTCACGAATTACAGAACCCGATTGCGCATAAACCGCATTGACGCCGCTCACGCTCTCCGCGATCGCGGGTAGTAAGCACGCGGCCACCAGCGCGCACATTATGAATTTTAGCCTGCACATAGCCATCCGCAGCATTTGTCGCTCTTGCCCCCGTTACGCCGGTTCCCCAAGACACGGCACTCCACTTAGGCAGCATTTTTTTATGACTGCAAAGTGGCCCAAGCCATAATCTTGTACTTTCACACACCATTGTGGCCCCCCGGCCACTTAAGTATTTACGGAACTCAGCAAATCAACCTATTTCCAACGGTTTGCCGTCTAATTGTCTGACAAACCAAGATTATCCAAATCTTCGCAATAGATGAATCACATCATTTCGTGTCGCAAAAAGCATTAACATGATCACCAAAGCGAAGCCAATTCTAAATCCGATTTCCATAGTCCGCTCGCTCAATGGGCGGCCACGTATGGCTTCTATGCCATAGAACAAAAGGTGCCCTCCATCGAGGATAGGGATAGGGAACAGATTCAGCAGGCCGATATTGATCGAAATGATGGCTATCCACCGAAACAATTCCACAAACCCCAAAGACGCCACGCCGCGTGACAATTCTGCGATCCCGACGATGCCTCTGACTTCGTCTCCGCTGGCCTGACCGATAAAAATCTTCTGGATAAAGATAAAGGGCTGCTGCATCCAGAACCATGTCTCCGTAAGGCTCTGTGAAACCGCGCCGATTGGGCCGAAATCCTTCGTAGTGACATCGGTCGCGGCGTTTTCAATGCCCAGAAGTCCGATCCGCACCGGGTTGCCGAACTGATCCTCGATCTCCTTCAATTGCGGCGTTGCTTTCAAAGTGACCGGCTGTCCGCCACGATCGACAAGGAAGGTCAGCTCATCTTCCGCGCTCAGCATGACAACGCGCTGTACGTCGACGAAACTTTCGATCTGACTGCCGTCAATCTCGCGAATGAGATCACCCGGCTCAAACCCGGCCACCGCCGCAGCGCCGTCAGGCTGCACATTGGCGATGCGCGGCTCAAGGATCGGCTTGCCGAAAGCGAGAAACCAGAAAAACAGGATGCATATGGAGAGCACGAAATTTGCAATCGGCCCGGCGGCCACCACGATCGCACGTTGATAAAGCGGGCTGGCGTGGAAATTCCCTTTGCGATCATTCGGGCTGAGCTGGTCGACATTGACAGCCGACGGAACGCTCGCGGCATTCTCGTCGCCTTTGAATTTCACATAGCCGCCAAGCGGAATCCAAGCAATGCGCCAGCGCGTATTATACCGGTCATGGAAGCCGATGATTTCCGGTCCGAAACCAATGGAAAACGCTTCAACGGTCACGCCAAAATAGCGCCCGGCAAGGAAATGCCCCATTTCGTGCACGAAGACGACAACGCTAAGCACGAACAGAAACGGCAGCACCCAGGACAGGACGGACCAGATCGAAGCCCAAATTCCAATATCAGCAAAGAATGTCATATGAATCCATCTCCAGTCATTGCCACCGGCCATAGCCTGCCCGGCAATGGAAACGCCTTGTTGTCCAACTCATAACAGACGAATGCGGGCTTTGCCACGCCCCCAGCCTTATTTAGGAAATGCGGTAGGCTCCGCAAAATCTTTCGGCCAGGCGTCTTGCCGCCAGATCGGTTTCCAATACCTCGTCAAGCGTAGACGCTCTTGCAATACCGATTTCCGAAATAGAGGCCTCGATCGTCGCTTCGACAACTTTCGGGATTGTCATGAAACCGATCTGCCCGGCCAGAAAACGTTCTACAGCAATTTCATTGGCGGCGTTCAGGACCGTTGGCGCGGTTCCCCCGGTATTCATCGCCTCGCGGGCAATGCGAATGGAGGGGAAGCGTTTTTCGTCGGGTTCCTCGAATGTCAGCTTGCCGAGCGCGGCAAGATCGAGCCGCTTGACCGGCGCAGACATGCGTTCCGGCCAGGCCAGACTATACGCAATCGGCGCACGCATGTCGGGCGAACCGAGTTGCGAGAGGACCGAGCCGTCGCAATACTGGATCAGACAATGGATAATTGACTGAGGATGGACGAGAATCTTGAGCTGATCCGTCTGGACCGGGAACAGATGAAAGGCTTCGATGATCTCCAGCCCCTTATTCATCAGGGTCGCGGAGTCGATGGTGATCTTCTGGCCCATGGACCAGTTCGGGTGGATAAGCGCCTGATCAGGCCGGGCGTCCTTAAGCTGTTCGGCCGTCCATTCACGAAAAGGTCCGCCTGACGCCGTCAGCGTTATCGTCTCGATGCAACTGGCTGGCGATGGGTCGATCGCCTGAAACGCGGCCGAATGTTCGGAATCGACCGGCAACAACGTCGCACCTGCGCTTTTGATGGCGTCGAGAAAAACCTCGCCGGCAGAGACCAGACACTCCTTGTTGGCCAGCGCCACGCAGCTTCCCTGCGTTGCCGCGGAAAATGTGGGCTTCAGCCCCGCCGCCCCGACAATCGCCGCCATGATCCAGTCAGAAGACATCTGCGCTGCTTGACACACGGCATCATCACCGGCGGACACTTCGATATCCGTGCCGTCAAGAAGATCCTTAAGACGTGAATATTTCGACGCGTCCGCGATCGTTGCGTGCCGCGCATTATGGCGAATTGCCAATTCCGCAAGTTTGTCTGCGTCAGCGCCCGCCGTCAACGCGACCACTTCGAAACGTTCCGGTGTGCGACCGATCAGATCGAGAGTGCTTTCGCCTATCGAACCGGTCGCGCCCAGCACCGTCACCTTTCTGGGCTTCATGCGTTCCCCTTCATAGCCCGGGATGCCCCCAATTGCTGCACGTTTGTGAAATGCATGCCAGTATTCACGCTTTAAGGCCAGAGCAATAAGGTCCGCCCCGGATCTAACGGATCGAGCGCCCAGGACAGTATGGCAGCCGCGGTCGCCGCAAAAATCAGACCATCGAGCCGGTCCATGACGCCGCCATGCCCGGGAATCAACGTGCTGGAATCCTTGCGGTCGAAATTTCTTTTGATCGCCGACTCACCGAGGTCGCCAAATTGTGTGATGACTGCAAGACCGATAGCAAGCAGGACAAGCCCCACGCTCACAATACCTGCAGCCAGACCGAAAACCATTGATGCAAAGGCGACGGAAACGATGCCACCAAGAAATCCGGCCCAGGTCTTCTTCGGTGAAATTTTAGGCGCAAGCTTCGGACCGCCGATCCAGCGCCCAAACAGAAAAGCTGCGCTGTCCATCGTCCATACGATCAGGAAGATGTACAGAACGGCCAGCACGCCGAATTCGGCATCCCCCCTCAGCCATATAAGGCCGATCGCGGGGAAGCCATTATAGTAGACACCGGCCGCGGACCACCACGCCTGAGCGCGGTTTTCTCTCGAAATACGTAAAAAAAAGACAATGATCGTTCCGGCCAGAACGGCGAAAATCGCACAGGCCGGGCATTTGATCACCGCCGACCAGCAAGCAACGACCATCGTCGCGGCGTGCACCGCAAAGGTAAGGTCGACGCCGCCAGACCTGACCAGACGCCCCCACTCCCAGGCAATGGCGATCGTGAACGATGCGATCATCAGGCCAAATGTTTCAAGGCTTGTCAGCGTCATGACAAGACTGACGGCAATAAGCACGAGAGCCGAAATTATCCGGACTGTAATTTCCGTTGGCGGGCGTGTCGTAGCGGATGCCTCTTTAACAACGAGTGGTGTACGGTCATTCACGCGCTGCAAATTGCGCCAAGACCTCCAAAACGGCGCTCCCTACCTTGAAACTCGGCAACGGCGCGCGCGAACATTTCCTTGTTGAAGTCGGGCCAATAGCTGTCGAGAAAAACGAACTCTGTGTAAGCGCTCTGCCACAAAAGGAAATTGCTGATGCGCAGATCGCCGCCGGTACGGATCAGGAGATCGGGATCGGGGATACCCGCCGTGTCCAAATGGGATGACAGATCTTCGGCGGTAATCGCCTCAGGCGCAATCTCGCCGGCCGCCGCTTTTGCCGCTAAACTGCGCGCAGCCCGAAGGATTTCATCGCGAGAACCGTAGTTGAACGCCGCCGTCAGAACCAAGCCGGTATTATGCTGGGTCAGATGGACGGCTTCATTGATCAGCTTGAGCACCTCCGGATCGATGCGCTCGTCGGTGCCAATCGTCAGAATCTTGACGTTGTTCTTGTGCAGATCGGCCAGATCGCGCTTGATGAACGCCTTGAGCAATCCCATCAGATCGCTGATTTCCGCGAAAGGCCGCCGCCAGTTCTCCGAGGAAAATGTGTAAAGCGTCAGATAGGAAATGCCCAGCTCGATCGCGCCAGTCACGCAGTCGCGAACGGTCTGTACACCGCGGCGGTGCCCCTCGCTTCGCGGCAGACCGCGCTTGCTGGCCCAACGGCCATTGCCGTCCATGATGATAGCGACATGATATGGAAAAGACGCTGGCAGATTTTCAGACGCGTCGAAATTGTCCAGTTTTGTCATTTTATCCTGGCCCTCTGAGAATGAATTACGTGCGCCTGGAGATAGCCGTCAGACCTGCATGATCTCAGCTTCCTTCGACGCAAGCGCTGCGTCTATGTCCTTGATGACCTTGTCGGTCGCTTCCTGAACCTTGGTGGAAAGAACACGCTGTTCGTCCTCGCCAATCTCATGGTCCTTTTCCAGCTTTTTGAGCGTATCCATGCCGTCGCGGCGGACATTCCGGACCGAAACCCGCGCCTGCTCGGCGTATTTCGCTGCAATCTTGGACAGTTCCTGACGACGCTCCTGATTCAGCTCCGGGATCGGCAAACGCAGTGACGTACCGTCTACCACGGGATTGAGGCCAAGGTCGGATTCGCGGATGGCTTTCTCGACAGCGGCGACCTGACTCTTGTCCCAGACAGAGACCGAGATCATGCGCGCCTCGGGCACCGAGACTGTCGCAACCTGGTTCAGAGGCATTTTTGCGCCATAGGCGTTAACCATGATCGGATCGAGAATTCCAGCGCTCGCACGGCCGGTTCTCAGACCGCCAAAATCCTGCTTCAGCACCGACAGCGCGCCCTGCATACGTTTCTCGAGATCTTTAAGATCGAAGCTCCCATCGGACATCTGTTCGTTCCCTAGCTATGAGTTTAAGCTGCGGTGGTTACCACTCTGGTAATGAACCGCAGATCAAAGTGCAAGTGGCTCGCTTGACGAAATTACGCGCAAGAGCCAACAAGCTGTTGGCGGGCGCATGCTGTTGCTTTTTAGCCTAGCTGGCAGTCACCAGCGTCGAGGGTCTTACGCCGCTCAGGGCCCCGGCGATACTGCCCTCACCATGAAGCGAAAAGACAACGATCGGAATTTCCGCGTCACGCGCAATAGCGAACGCGGCCGCATCCATGACCTGGATATTCCTGGCAAGCGCCTCGTCATATGTCAGCCGGTCATAGCGTTCCGCATCTGGATGGATCGAAGGATCGGCCGCATAGATACCGTCCACCTTGGTGCCTTTGAGAATAACGTCGCAGTTCATTTCCGCAGCGCGCAAGGCCCCGGTCGTATCCGTCGTGAAATAGGGGTTTCCGGTGCCACCGCCAAACACAACCACGGCTCCGGTCTCAAGCTCACGCAAAGCCGCATCGCGGTCGAAACGGCGAGCGCCAATTTCGGCGGCCACGGGTGAAAAAACGACAGATTTCGCCCCGCACTGTTCAAGCGCATTGGCGATGGCGACGGCGTTCATGACCGTCGCCAGCATGCCGATATAGTCCGCCTTGACACGGTCCATGCCCGAAGCTGCGCCTGACATGCCGCGAAAGATATTGCCGCCGCCTATCACGACGCAGATCTGAGTGCCGGCGTCGGCCGCCGCCTTGATCTCACGGGCGAATTGGGATGTGACGGCATTGTCCACGCCATATGCCTGTGAGCCGAGAAGCATTTCGCCGGACAGTTTCAGCAAAGCCCGGCGATATTTCAACGATGTCGACGCTATGGCCATAGTCTCGGCTCCCAAGGCCAGCCGGATAATTTACGAAAAGCGGAAGACCGCGCTTCCACGCTCATCAGCCCCCGGCGGCGGCGGCAACTTCGGCAGCGAAGTCGCTCTCTTCCTTCTCGATACCCTCGCCGAGTTCGAAACGGATAAAACCTTTGATCGTTATCGCCCCGCCAACACCGTCTTCGGCGGCCTTGACAGCCTTCTCGACAGTATTGTCCGGATCGACAACGAATTGCTGCTTGAGCAGAACCGATTCCTTGAAAAACTTCAGCAAACGACCATCCACGATCTGCTCGATGACGTTGTCCGGCTTGCCGCTTTCCTTGGCCTGTTCGATCAGGATCGCGCGTTCGCGCTCGACGGTTGCCGCATCAATCTCGTTTTCATTGAGCGCAAGAGGATTGGTTGCAGCAACATGCATCGCGACCTGACGGCCCAGCTCCTTCAGCTTGGCTTCATCGCCCGTGGACTCAAGGGCGACAAGCACACCGATCTTGCCGAGATTGGGCGCAACCGAATTGTGGGTATAACTCACAACAACGCCATCGGAAACCGAGATGCTGGCGGAGCGGCGCAGGCTCATATTCTCGCCGATCGTACCGACCATCTCCGTTATATGCTCCGAAACCGGTTTGCCGCTGCTCATCTGCGTTTTCGTCAACGCGTCGAAATCGCCTTTCGCATCCAGTGCGAGCTTGACGACTTCATCAACCATTTGCTGAAATTTTTCATTGCGGGCAACGAAATCGGTCTCGGAATTGACCTCCACAACCGCGCCAGCCTTGTCGCCAAGCGCCACGCCGACCAGACCTTCCGCCGCCACGCGACCCGCCTTTTTCGCCGCCTTGGAGAGACCTTTTGCACGCAGCCAGTCAATCGCAGCGTCCATATCGCCGTCATTCTCGATAAGGGCTGCCTTGCTGTCCATCATTCCTGCGCCGCTTTTATCGCGCAGTTCCTTGACCAATTGTGCAGTAATCGCCGCCATGTCCGCCTCTTTACGTCCAACGTTTAGCGTTAAAAGTCGCTCCGGACGCCCCTATGCGCCCGGATCACGTGTGTCTGAGAAGGCACTGGTCCGGCTTCGTAAAACGGTATTCAGGGCTCGACAGAACGCCTAACCTCAAACCGAAACACCGCGGACAGGCCCGCTCCGAATTCAAGCAGCCGTTTCAGGGGCCGCTTCTTCCATAAGCTTTTTCGCTTCTGCAATCCACTCGCTATTTTTCGCTTTCCCCTTGGCGTCAAGAGCTGCGTCCAGCTCCTCAAGGCTTTCAGACGGCAAAGCTGCAAGCTGAGAGAAGTGGAAAATGCCGTTTTCGTTCATCTTCGCGGCCATCGCCTTGCCCACACCGTTCAGCTTGGTCAGATCGTCTGCTTCGCCATCGGGCTCGGCAAGAACGTTCAGTCCGGGAACAGGGGTGCCGCCTGCGCCTGCGTCGGGCTCGGCAAGCACTTCTTCGACTGGGGCCTCGGCAAGCGCTTCTTCGACTGGAGCCTCGGATGCGCCGATGTCGATCCCGCCACGAATAGCGCCGCGCTCAATACCGTCAAGCGCCGCGCGCGCGATAAGATCGCAGTAAAGCGTGATTGCGCGCCCTGCATCGTCATTGCCCGGGATAACATAGTTGATCCCATCCGGATCGCAGTTGCTGTCCACGACGGCAACGACCGGAATGCCGAGCTTGCGCGCTTCAGCGACGGCAATGGCTTCCTTATTCGTATCGATCACAAACATCAGGTCAGGCAGGCCGCCCATATCGCGGATACCGCCGAGCGCCTGTTCCAGCTTGTCGCGCTCGCGCGTGAGCTGAAGCAGTTCCTTTTTGGTGAAGCCCTGACCGCCAGTGCCGAGCATTTCGTCGAGCTGACGAAGACGCCGAATAGAATTGGTGATTGTCTTCCAGTTGGTGAGCATGCCGCCCAGCCAGCGATGGTTGACATAGTACTGCGCCGCGCGTCTGGCGGAGTCTGCGACAGCTTCGGACGCCTGACGCTTGGTGCCGACATAGAGCACACGGCCGCCACGCGCAACGACATCGCTCACCGTAACAAGCGCCTGATGAAGCAGCGGTACGGACTGGGCCAGATCGATAATATGAATCTTGTTGCGCGATCCAAAAATGAAACGGTCCATTTTCGGATTCCAACGGTGAGTCTGATGTCCGAAATGAACGCCAGCTTCAAGCAGCTGACGCATGGTAAATTGTGGCAGCGCCATAGGCCTGCTCTCCTCTTCTCCGGTTTGTACCTCCGCGGAACGCGTTGCAGAGTTTTGACGCCCTGCCACCGGATCGAATGAATAAAGCCCCTCACCGGGGCCCTTCATCCGTCATTTCCGCGTGTGTGATGGCGACTTTATAGGTTGCGCCGATGCAAATGGCAAGATGTCTTGCGCGCCAGTGCAATCGTTGCCGGGTATTTACAGTCAGTGGAAACAGAGCTTGCCTATTGAATGGCTTGGTCAAGCCATATCGGCACGAATGGGCACGCCGCGCTGAGGGTTAGCACGACCCTTTCTTCTGCCTGGACCGGTTGCGCTGATCCTCGGACATAAGGCTCATCAGGATACCCTCGCGAAGCCCCCGATCGGCAACGCGGAGCCTCTGACAGGGCCAAAGGCGCATAATGCCTTCCAGGATCGCGCAGCCGCCAAGAACGAGATCGGCGCGGTCCGGGCCGATACAGGGCTGCAGCGAGCGTTCGTGATAGGACAAACTCAGCAATTCGCGGCTGACATCCCTAATCTCATCCTCATTCATCCAGACGCCGTCGACCCGGCTGCGCATGTAGCAGGCCAGCTTCAGATGAACGCCAGCGATCGTT
>JAHQVI010000159.1 GCA_019634405.1 Hyphomicrobiales bacterium | reverse complement strand
CCGGAGCGCCGAATTATCGTCCCCGGGCGGCTGGTCATTTGCGGCGGTCCTTCCCTGCCGGACGCAATCATGAATTTGCGCCGACAACTACGCGATCTTGCGGACAGAAGGCAGGCTGGCTGATGTTTCTGGCCGACCAGACGGTTGCAGTCATTCTGCTGGCGGCGCTGGCCGCGGATGGTGTCCTTGGCGATCCGCCCCAATTGTGGGACCGGCTTCCGCATCCGGTTGTGCTGATGGGGCGTCTCATCGGGGTTCTGGACCATCGTCTGAACCGGTCGGCAGAGCGCATAAACGGGGTCATGGCCATCGCGATCCTTGTCCTGGTTGCGGGGGGCGTCGGCGTTGCGATCCATCTGCTGGCGCGATCTCACCCGATCGGCGTTCTACTTGAAACCCTCATGGCGGCGATCCTGCTCGCACAGCGCAGCCTCTATGACCATGTCAATGCTGTTGCCGTGGCGTTTCGCGAAGGCGGGATCGAAGCTGCGCGCCACGCCGTATCGCGGATTGTCGGGCGTGATCCGGAGCGGCTCGACGAGGCGGGCATTTGCCGGGCAGCCATTGAGACGACTGCGGAGAATTATTCGGATGGCGTTGTCGCGCCCGCCTTCTGGTATCTCGTGGGAGGCTTGCCGGGCATGATGATCTACAAGGCGGTCAATACCGCCGACAGCATGATCGGTCACCGCACGCCGCGCCATGAGCGATTCGGCTGGGCGGCGGCGCGGCTTGACGATCTGATGAACTATGCTCCCGCGCGCATCTCCGCCGGGCTGATCTGGCTGGCGGCCCTGCTGCCGGAATATGATCACAGGAGCGCGGCGCGGGCGGTGCGTGAAGACGGCCCGCTTCACAGGTCGCCAAATGCCGGATGGCCGGAAGCGGCAATGGCCGGCGCGCTCGGGCTGGCGCTTGCCGGGCCGAGACATTACGCGGCCGGCAAGGTGATAGATGCATGGATGAACAGGGATGGCGATCGCGAGGCGGGTTGCGGCGATATTCGCGGCGCGCTTCGCTTTTACGTCAGATCCTGCGGCATGCTGGTTGGCGCGGTGGCGCTGATCGCGGCACTCCAGATGCTGGTCTAAACTTTTGTTTTAAAACGCATTTCTGTCAGAAATCCGGCCCCAACTTTTCGGTCCGATGCTGTTGCGACTTTGCGCGATATCCTGAATTTTCGCGATGTCCAGATGTGCTTGAAGATGGTCGGCGAGCTGATCCAGCGTTGTCTCGACGGTTGCGGTGAAGTTCAGGCCGCTTGCTGCATTTGCGCCAAGCCGTCCTAGAAATGCGCGGCGGAAAGCATCGCTCTGGAATAATCCGTGCACATAGCTTCCCATCACGCGGCTGTCCGGGGAAATCGCACCGTCCCGTCTGCCACCGAGATCGAGCCAGGGACGCTGTGTTGCGATACCGGAAGTTTGTCCAAGATGGATTTCGTAGCCGGTGACGTTCTGCCCGCTCGCAATTTCCGTTCCGGAGACCTGACGCACCTGTTTATCAGCCGTCAGAATAGTCTTGATATCGAGCAGACCAAGCCCCGGATATCTTCCTGCCCGCCCCTCAATGCCATCGGGATCGCTGATCGCATGTCCCAGCATCTGATAGCCGCCGCATATGCCGACCACATGGCCACCCGCACGCAGATGGGCTGCAATGTCAATGTCCCATCCTTCCGCGCAGATGCCCTTCAGATCCTCGATGGTGGATTTTGAGCCAGGCAGAAAGATTAGATCGGCGTCGCGCGGAAGCGGGCGGCCTGGCTCGACGAAGTCGATCGCAACGCCTGGCTCCAGCCTGAGAGGGTCGAGATCGTCGAAATTGGCGATGCGCGAGATGACGGGGACAGCGATCTTGAAGGCGCGCTCATGCGGCCCGTTCGCGGCAGTTATGCGAATGTCGACGGCATCCTCCGCAGGCAGACGGCTTGCCGCCGGAAAATAGGGCAGGACGCCCGCCGACGCCCAGCCGGTGCGTTCGGCTATCAGCTTTTCCCCCTCGGCGAACAGTGAAACATCGCCGCGGAACTTGTTGATAAGAAAAGCCTTTATCCGCTTCCTTTCGGTTTCGCTGATGAGGCAATGCGTGCCGACAATGCTGGCGATGACGCCGCCGCGATCAATGTCGCCCGCGAGGATAACGGGAACGTCGGCGGCTTCGGCAAAGCCCATATTGGCGATGTCTCCGGCGCGCAGATTGACTTCCGCCGGGCTGCCAGCCCCCTCGATGACGACAAGATCGGCTTCGGCGGACAGCCTGTCGAAACTTTCAAGAATGCGTGGCAGCAACTCCGGCTTGCGCTTGCCGAATTCGCGCGACGCCAGTCGTCCGAAGCGCTTGCCCTGCACGATAATCTGGCTTTGTGCATCTGCTTCCGGTTTCAGCAGGACCGGGTTCATATGCACGCTGAGCGGCGCGCCTGCCGCCTGCGCCTGCAAGGCTTGCGCCCGTCCGATCTCGCCGCCATCCGGTGTCGCTGCGGCATTGTTCGACATGTTTTGCGGCTTGAAGGGGCGCACCGCCAGACCGCGGCGTGCAAATAGTCTGCACAAACCGGCAACGAGCAGCGATTTGCCGACATTCGACCCCGTCCCCTGGATCATCACTGCTGGCGTCACTCAACTTACTCCTCAGCCGGACGATCATCCTCGGGGAGCGGCAGGCTGGCCAGATGATATTCCCGCAGGAATCGAACGGCGGGCCGCAGGGCAAATAGCAACGAGCCGATCACGAACATCCAGGTTCCCACATAAACGAGATCGGGATAGAAATACGATATGCTGCCGATCAGGAAGAACATGGCGGCCATCAGATCGACGACCGTGTAGACCCGCTCTAAAAAACCATAAATGCGGGTATGTTGCGAGGTTGCGGCAAATAGCTTTGGCTTGAACATCTAGAACTCGATTCCGGGTTGCGCCTTGACGCCGGAGCGGAACGGATGCTTTACCAGCGTCATTTCCGTAACCAGATCGGCTATATCGATCAGTTCGTCCGCGGCGTTACGCCCGGTGATAACGACATGCGTGTCGTCCGGCTTGTTGTCGCGCAGGAAGCTGATGACCTCCTCCAGCGGCACATAGCCATAGCGCAGCGCGATATTCAGTTCATCGAGCAGTATGAAGCGGATTGCCGGAACCAGGATCAACTCCTTTGCCTTTTCCCATGCCGCGTGCGCCATCTGCGTGTCGCGCTCCTTGTTCTGCGTTTCCCAGGTAAAGCCTTCGCCCATCGTGTGAAACTGGCAGCGGTCTGCGAAATGCTCCGTGATCAGACGGCGTTCGCCGGTGTCCATGCCACCCTTGATGAACTGGATGACGGCGCAGGGAAGGCCATGAGCGATCGCGCGGAACGCCATGCCGAAGGCGGCGCTGGATTTGCCCTTGCCCTTGCCGGTATGAACGATGATCAGGCCACGCTCCTCGGTCTTGCCCGCCATGATCTTGTCGCGCGCGGCTTTCTTCTTTGCCATTTTCTCTGCGTGGCGGGCGAGATCTTCGGTGTTTTCGGTCATGCGGGCTCTCCCTTGATACCGGCTATGCCGCGTAGGGTTTGATTTTGTTGGACAGGATTTCAACAAGTTCCGGCGCCATGAAGCTGTACAGGTCCGGCACATCCAGATTGATAATCTGCTTGCCCCGTACCGCCTCGCTATAGCTGCGCTGAAGCTGGGATTTCTGGCGCGGCTCCATAACGAAAATGATGTTGGCCCATTCGAGCTGTTCCACGGAAATCAGATCGTCCGCCTCGTTGTTGAGCCCGGCGCAATCCGCCCGTACGCCTTGCAATTGCGAAGCGATCTGGGACGCGGTCGGCCCGCGCGAGCGTGCATCATTGCAGATAAATAGCATGCGGATCATTTTGCGGTCTCGATAGTCAAGCTTTCGATCATGTTCGCAGCGGAATTGGATTGCGGCCGCCACAGGCCGCGTTCGATGGCTTCGCCGAAGCGGGCGCAAAGTTCCGTAAGCGCGGCGTCATTGTTTTCCGCCAGAAAAATGCGGACAGTATCGTCCACAAGATAGGCTTGGTAAAGCGCCTCGAAATGGTGATCCCCGACCACGCCGGTCGTGGCGGCGAATGCAAACAGGTAATCCACCGTTGCGGCAATCTCGAATGCGCCCTTATAGCCGTGGCGCATGACGCCTGCGATCCATTTCGGGTTGGCTGCGCGCGCCCGCACCACCCGGCCGATTTCCTCCTCAAGCGCGCGCACGACGGGGCGCTCGGGGCGCGAATGGTCATTGTGATAAACGCGCACGGCTTTGCCCTTGAGCGCTTTGACGGATGCGGCGAGACCGCCCTCGAACTGATAATAATCGTCGCTGTCGAGAATGTCGTGCTCACGATTGTCCTGATTGTGCAGGATTGCATCGACGTGTTTCAGACGGCTCTTAAGGGCGTCGGCGCTGGCCTGACCGTCGAGACCGCCGCCATAGAGATATTGCCCCCATTGGATATAGGCGTCGGCGAAATCCTGCTCGGTCTCCCAGATGCCTTCGTCGATCAGCGCTTGCAGGCCCGCGCCATAAGCGCCGGGTTTGGAGCCGAATATTCTGGCGCTGGCGATCCGGTCTGCGGCTTTGGATGGCATGCCTTCGGAGAGGAGACGGTATTTTTCCGTGTGGACATTTTCCGCAAGCGGATTTTCGCCTTCCGGCTCGTTCAGTGCGGCGACGGCGCGCATGGCGCTGTCCAGCAATTCGATCTGTGCCGGAAAGGCGTCGCGGAAAAAACCGGAAACGCGGAAGGTCACATCGACGCGGGGACGTCCCAGTTTCGCCAGCGGTATGATTTCGAAGCCGGTCAGGCGCCGCGAGGTCATCTCCCATTGCGGTTTGACGCCTGCCAGGGCGAGCGCCTGCGCAATATCATCGCCGCCAGTGCGCATATTCGCCGTGCCCCATGCGCTCAGGGCAATGGAACGTGGCCAGTCGCCATGATCCTGCACATAGCGCTCGATGACGAGTTCGGCTGATTTTTTTCCCAGCTCCCATGCCGCTGGCGTGGGAAGGGCGCGGCTGTCGAGCGAGTAGAAATTGCGGCCGGTGGGCAGGACGTCCGGGCGGCCGCGCGTCGGCGCGCCGGATGGGCCGGGCGCAACGAATTTGCCGTCAAGCGCGGTGAGCAAGCCGGAGATCTCAGCCGGGCCGCACGCGTCGATATTCGGGGCAATCGATTGATCGATTTCGTCCAGCACGGCCTGCGTTTTGGCCCAACGCCCGCGCGTTTGGCGCATCGCGGCCCTGATAGCGCTGCCGCTCCGGCCGACCAGTTGCTGCGCCAGCAATTCCAGCCTTTCGACCGTATCGCCATTGGTGCGCCAGTTTGCGTCGCTCATACCGGCCAGCCATTGCGGGCGCTCGCCCGTCCAGCGATCTCCCAACTTGCTGCTCAGCGGATCAAAATTGCCGCCAAGTTCGAGATCCTCCGCAAGAGCACGGATCAGCGAGGCGTCGCTGGCTCTTTCGCTGCCGCGCGGCGCGCGCGCCATGGCGACAAGCAGATCTGTCCGTAGACGTCCTTCCGGCGCGTTTCCGAAAACATGCAACCCGTCGCGGATCTGCATTTCCTTCAGCTCGCACAGATGATTGTCGATCCCGGCAAGCGCCTCTTCGGCCGATGCGCCCGGCGAAATGCCGCAATCCTTGTCGAGACCGAGACGCGCCGAGGCGGCCAGGATTGCACCGGCAAGATATTGGCGGCGAGGTTCGTCCACGCTAGCGGCTTCGTAATATTCATCCGCGAGCGCCTCAATTTCTTTCAGCTCGCCATAGGTCTCGGCGCGTGTCATGGGCGGCGTCAGATGGTCGATGATGACAGCGCTGGTCCGACGTTTCGCCTGGCTGCCCTCGCCGGGATCATTGATGATGAACGGATAGATGTTGGGCAGCGGTCCGAGAACGGCGTCGGAAAAGCAGTTTTCCGACAGCGCCAGCGCCTTGCCCGGCAGCCATTCGAGATTGCCATGTTTACCGAGATGGATGACGGCATGGACGCCGAGGGTCTCGCGCAACCAGATATAAAAGGCGAAATAGCTGTGCGGTGGAACGAGATCGGGGTCGTGATAGGTTGCCTTCGGATCGATCTGATAGCCGCGCGCGGGCTGAATGCCGGTGACGATATTGCCGAAGCGCAGGGCAGGGATTGCAAAGCCGCCATCGGTGATATTCGGGTCGTCTTCGGGCGCGCCCCAACGTTCCCCGACCTGGGAGCGGACAATTTCCGGTAGGCGCTCAAAATAGTTTTTATACAGATCAAGGGGCAGTTTTTCAGTGATTTTCCGACCTGCCTGGCCGGCATTTGTCGGTCCTTCGCGCAAGAGCTGAATCAGGCGATTGCCATTTTCGGGGATGAGGTCAGCGGTGTAGCCTGCGTCCTCAAGCGCGTGCAGGATGGTGATTGCGCTGTGCGGCGTATCCAGCCCGACGCCATTGGCCAGCCTTGCGTCACGGTTCGGATAGTTGGCGAGGATCAGCGCCACCTTGCGCTCCGGCGGCGGTGTTTTGCGAAGGCCGACCCAGCCCGCTGCGAGCCTTGCGACGAAGGCGGCCCGGTCCGGCTTGGGCGCGCCGCGCGTGACGAAATATTGCGTTGCCTCGTCAAAGCCTTCATCGTTCCGGAACGACACCGCCCGCGTCAGGACGCGGCCATCGACTTCGGGTAAGGCGACATGCATGGCGATGTGATGCGGCGTCAGCCCGCGCATGCCGCCCGCCCAACTTGCCTCGCTCTCGCCGGAAAACACCACCTGCAACACCATCGCATCCAATCCCGCAAAGGGCGTCTCCGCGTCATCCTCGCCATTGGCAATGCTGGCGGCGAAAGCGGTAGTGTTCAGAATGATATCCGGCGGGGTCTGCTCGAATTGCCGTCGCAGCAGGCTCTGCGAGAATGGATCACGCAGGCTGCTGACATAGACCGGCAGGACTTCGAACCCCGCCTTGTTGAGCGCTTCAATAAGCGCATCGACGGCGGCCAGATCACCGGATTGCATCAGGGCGCGATAGAAGATCAGCGCAGCCAGGTGCGGTTTATCTCCCCCAGTCACCTGCGGGGTGTGGGGGCGCTCGCAAATGCCGGCGTGAAGCAGCGGGCGCGCCTGTGTTGGGGGGGCTTCTCCCGACATCATCGAAGCCAGATAAGCGAGGAAACCGCGCGCATTGTCGATCCCGCCTTCGCGCAGATAGGCCCAGAGATTTTCGCGCGTTTCATCATCGACCGTGGACAGATCGTCAAATTGCGGATCGTCCTGCGCATCGCCCGGCAGGACCGCAAGCTGGAACGCGCCTTCGTGAGCCATCTCGGTCAATCGCTCCAGCCCGTAAGGCCAATAGCTCTTGCCCCCCAGCAACCGCACAACGACGATCTTTGCGCCCGTCAGCGTTTTTTCCGCATAAAGATCAACGGAATAATGATGCTTGAGCTGCATCCAGTTGGCCAGACGCAATGACGGGCGCGCCGCGTTCGCATCGAGTGACTTATGCGCGGCGGCAAGCAGGGCAAGCTCGGTATCCGCCGCCGAAATGACGACGATATCGCCAGGCGTCTGGCCGAGATCGCGCGGTTCGTCGCTATCGTCGATCGTCCCGGACTGCGCGACCAGCAAATGCATCAGAACGGCCCGTCAACGAAGATGCCCGCAGGCCTTCTGCGTGAGGGATAGAAGAGCGCGCATGGCGCAAAGACCGGTTTCAGCTCCCAGCCCTCGGGCAATTCGGGCATATGCGCATCGGCCCGCCAGACAAATTCGTCGGCAGGCGGCGCAAACGCTTCGGCGCGGCCAAGTCCTGTTTCGACAATGGCGTGCATTGCCGAAGCGGCGGTATGCCGGGTGAGGATATCAGCGCTGCAAAACTCGCGCTCCCCGGCGAGTGAAGTCAGATGATCCGCAAGCTGAGAATTGCTCGTGCGCAGACAGAAGCGGGATGCTGCAAGCGCAGCGCGTCCGAGATCGAACAGCATGCTCTCCTGATGCGCGGAACAGACGGAATTTTCATCTGCCCCGGCGCAGGTGACACCGTCGGCGCGCCTCAGATCGAGACGGCCGCGCGGCAGGATCAGCCCGATCGCTTCCGGTCCGGAGCTGTCACCCGCATCGCCGAAAGCGAGCGCGATCATCTTTTCATGCTTCAGAAGACGCAGCGCGCCTCTGGCGGTCACAGCCGTGATCTCCGACGCGTTGCTGATAATTTCAGCCTCTTCGTGCGGTGCGATCTCGAAATCCACCGAAGCGCCGGGCGCGCCGAGAACCCAGCGTCCCCAGCGGCCGTGCAGGCTGCGCTCGATCATCGCCGCAATATCATCTGCCGACCAGGGCAACCGGTAGGCACTCATGGCGAGCTGCGGGCGACGCCTGGCAATGGCGTCCCAGATGGCAAGTTTTTCGCTGTTGTCCGCACTCTGCCAGAGCGCAATTTCATCGGAATTGCGCGCGCAACCGCGGCACAGACCGCTCACCGCATCCATCTCGCAAATCCCGACGCACGGGGTCGGCACGGTCGTTGTCATAGTTGAGCCTGTCATTTGCGGAGCTACGGCGTTATCACACGGTTCCGCCCAGTTCAGAGGCGATCCGTTCGCGATCCAGACCCTTGAGGCCGATGATGACGAGATGCCCTTTCATGCGCTCCTCGTCACGCAAAGGGCGGTCGAAATAGCTGTCAATCCGTGGACCCACGCCCTGAACGGCAAGACGCATGCGCTTGTTCTCGACGGTCAGAAAACCCTTCACGCGCAGAACAGTCGTCTTCGCTGCAATCTCGCCGAGCTTTTCGCACAGCGCCTGCGCATCCTCGACCGGCGGCATCTTCAGAACAAAACTCTCGAAATCATCATGGTCGTGATCTTCATGGCCCTCCTGCTCATGATGAGAAAGCCGGTCATCCATATTGCTTTCCGCTTCCGCGCCAAGGCCGATCAGCACCTGCGGCGGCAGCCTTCCGGATGTCGCCCGGATCGTGGTCGCCGCGCTGCGTTTTTCGCGGATGACGAGCGCTTCGACCGCAAGCAGCTCTTCCTCATTGAGGAGATCAGCCTTGTTGAGAACAACAAGATCGGCGCAGGCCAGCTGGTCCTCGAACAATTCGTGCAGCGGGCTGTCATGATCAAGACTTTCGTCGGCTTCGCGCTGAGCCCGGAGCGCGTCTTCATCGGCGGCAAATCGCCCGTCGGCAACGGCTCTTGCATCGAGAACGGTTACCACGCCATCGACGGTGACACGGGCGCGGACTTCCGGCCAGTTGAAAGCCCGGACCAGCGGCTGGGGCAGGGCAAGGCCCGACGTCTCGATCACAATGTGATCCGGCGCAGGATCGCGAGCGAGCAGAGCCTGCATGGTCGGAATGAAATCATCCGCCACGGTGCAGCAGATGCAGCCATTGGCAAGCTCGATGATGTCTTCCCCTTCGCAGGCGTCGTCACCGCAATCAGTCAGCAGATTGCGGTCTACGCCGACATCGCCGAATTCATTCACGATAAGCGCGATGCGCCGACCGTCAGCATTTTGCATAAGATGGCGGATGAGCGTCGTCTTGCCTGCGCCGAGAAAGCCGGTCACGATGGTTGCAGGAATGCGTTGAGCCATGATGTTTCTTCCTTTTTGCCGATATTGCGGAGGCGGCCGAAGCCGCCGCCTTTTGCATCAGGCCACGCCTGGGAGGATCAGACCTTCGATATTCTCGACGAGAAATGCGAAGCCGAAACCGGCAATGCCGCCACCGGCAATTCTCAAGGGCACGGAGTTCGCTGCGTCCCATGCTGCGCGCGCGCCGACGATTATGGCGGCGGCAATCAGATACTGAATTGCGGCGAAGCCGATCAGATAAGCGAGCAGCGGTGTTTGCTCAGCACCGACGATGCTGCCGCCATACGCCCAGCCATGAAACAGGCCTGCAATGGCGAACAGAGCGCCATAAGCTGATGCCGGGACTTTTGCGCCCGACAGTATCATCGCGCCGACCATGACAACCGTGGCCGCGATGACAATCTCGGCTATTGGCAGCGTAACGCCCTGCAGGGTCAGCATGCAGCCTGCGACGGTGCCGCCGACAAACAAGAGCGGCATGACGAACCGGGCGCTGATGAAAGCCGAGGCAATACCGACGCCGATGATGAACGCCAGGTGATCAAAGCCGATAACGGGATGAGCAATGCCGGAAATCAGCCCCTGCTCAAATGTAAACGGCGTTTCGCCGCTCATCGCATGATGCGCGAATGCGGGCGCTGTGGATAAAAACAGCAGCGCAGCGCAAAGACCAGCCTGCTGAAAAGCTTGGGATTTTCTGGAAAACATAATCTGGACCTCCTGGTGAGGAGGCGTCCATTGCGGCGGACGCAGCCCTGCTACCGGCTGCGAATGCGCGCTGCGGAACACCCCGTCCGAACACGTCTATCGTTTCTCCGGCAGGTCTCCTGGCTCACAGGTCTTTGCGATTCCTCACCTTCCCGGCCGGCAGGCCAGTGGCGTTACGAGGTCACGCTCTCTGCGTACAGTCGCGGGGGCGGCCGCGGCATCGGATCCCGTTTTGGTCTATCCTGCCCGCGTTCCCTTTTCATGCCCAGCACTTTGCGCTATTGGGCAACCGGAAGATGAACACTATGAGCAGCGTCTCGATCTGTCAATCAGGCAGAAAATGATTGTGCTCATTCAGATAACCGGCAAGGATAACCAAGGTTCAGGCATGTTTGCGACGCTTACCGACTTTTATGACGCGCTTCACGATCTTCCGCCTGCGAATGAGGCATGGCGGACGCAGGCGCGCGAACATCAGGCGCAGTTGACGAAACCGTTGGGGGCTCTGGGGCGGCTTGAAGAATGTGCGATCTTTCTTGCCGGATGGGGCGATCAGCCTGGGCCGCATATTGAAAATCCGCGCATCATCGTCTTTGCCGGCAATCACGGTGTAACCGCGCGCGGCGTTAGCCCGTTTTCCCCCGATGTTACCGCGCAGATGGTCGCCAATTTTGCGGCAGGCGGCGCTGCGGTCAATGCGCTTGCCAAATCCTGCGGGGCGGCGCTCGACATCGTTGAAATCGCGCTGGAGCGTCCAACGGGCGACATTTCGCGTGGAGCCGCGATGAGTGAAGAGGAGCTGCTGGAAGCCGTGAATGCAGGAGCGCTGGCGGTTTCGGCTGGAGGCGACCTGCTGGCGTTAGGGGAAATGGGCATCGGCAATACGACGATCGCCGCCGCGCTTGCCGCATTAGCGTTTGGCGGGAGTGGGACGGATTGGGCGGGCGCCGGAACCGGGCTCGACGCCGAAGGGGTCGCGCACAAGGCCCGCGTGCTGGACGAGGTCATTTCGCTTCATAGCGAGAGCGCACATAGCGCCGCCGATATGTTGCGGCTGGCCGGAGGGCGGGAGACCGCGGCAATTGCCGGCGCAATCCTGGCGGCGTGTCACCGCCGCGTGCCGGTCGTCCTTGACGGTTATGTGGCGGGTGCGAGCCTTGCGCCGCTTTATCACGACAACCCATCGATCATTAACCATTGTATTGCTGCACACTGCTCGGCAGAATTCGCTCACCGGCATATGTTGAACCGCTTTGGCTTGCGGCCGCTTCTGGATCTGGATATGCGTTTAGGGGAAGGAACAGGAGCAGCCCTCGCAATATCAATATTGAAAGCTTCTGTGTGCGCACATAATGAGATGGCGACTTTTGCTGAGGCGCGCGTTGCGAACAGAAAAGATTAAAGATGCGGCCGATGACGCCGCCGGCGACGGACATCTGCGAAAGCTTGCGGAAGAACTGGGGCTGGCTTTCAGCCTTCTGACGCGGATACGCCTTCCCGTTTTCGAAGTCCGAACCACCGCAAACACCGCGTCTGCATTCTGGGCCTATCCCATCGCCGGAGCCGTCATTGGCGGTATCGGCGCTTTGGCATTCTGGCTTGCCGTGACATTCGAAATGAGTATAGCCGTCGCCGCGATCATCAGCGTCGCCACGATGCTGCTTGTTGGCGGCGGCCTGCATGAAGACGGTTTCGCCGATTTCTGGGACGGTCTTGGCGGCGGACGGACGCGCGAACGCAAAATCGAGATCATGCGTGACAGCCGTCTGGGGACATATGGCGCGCTGGCGCTTGTCATCATGATTGCTTTGCATATCGTTCTGCTGGCGGACATTTACGACCGGTCCGGATTGAGCGTGACGCTGCTGGTCCTGATCGCCTCCGAAGCCGCCGCGCGTGGAATGATCGCAGTGCCGTGCTATTTTACGTCTCCCGCGAGCGGAAACGGCTTGGGCGCGGTTATGGCGGCGGCTGGCGGCCGAACCTTGTTGTCGGGCGGAATTCTGGGGGCGGCGATTGCCTGCTTTCTCCTGATGGAAGCGGGGCTGGCGTTGACTATCGGCGCGCTGGCGGGAGCCGTCGCAATCTCCATTCTCGCAACACGTTATCTGGGCGGCTTCACCGGCGATGTCCTTGGCGCAAGCGTGGTCCTGTCGCGCCTTTTCGCGCTTTGCCTGGCGGCGGCGGCATTATGAGCGCGCGAACGATATTTGTGCTGGGCGGCGCGCGGTCAGGCAAGACATCGCGGGCGTTGTCGCTGGCCGAGACATTTTCGCAGCGCATTTACATCGCCACAGCCCAGGCGCTCGATACGGAAATGGAGGAGCGCATCGCCCGGCACAAGCTGGAGCGCGGCAATCTGTGGACGACCGTCGAAGCGCCGCTCGACCTGCCGCGCGCCATTGGCGAGGTGGCGGAGGCCGATGCGGTTTGTGTGATCGATTGCCTGACGCTCTGGCTGTCCAACCTGATGGGCGCGGACCGCGATATTGCGAAGGAAACCGCACGGCTTTGCAACGCCGTTGCGCAGGCTCGTCCCGCGCTGATTCTGGTCTCGAACGAAGTGGGTCTGGGGATCGTACCGGATAACGCGCTTGCGCGCGCATTCCGCGACCACCAGGGGCGTCTCAATCAGGCCGTTGCGGCAAGCGTCGATTGTGTGGAGTTTGTCGCAGCAGGTCTGCCGCTGCGGCTGAAGGGATGAGAAAGCGGCCCGTTTCAGAGCGCTGCGATCAGTTCAGGCAGATCGGCAAATCTGGAGGTCTGCGCATCGACACCGGCTTCGTGCAGCTCGTTATCATAGCCGTCCCAGATATGCGAACCGCCTGAAAATCCTATCACTTTCATGCCGGCCGCGCGCGCCGCCCTGACACCTGCAAGACTGTCCTCGATCACGATGCAGCCTGATGGCGCAACACCCATCCGTTTGGCCGCATAAAGAAAGATGTCCGGGAACGGTTTGCCGCGCGGCACCAGCGCCGTGGAGTAAATTTCGGGATAGAAGAGGCCGAACAGTCCGGTCTCAATCAGGCCGATACACAGCTTTGCGGGCTTGCTGCTCGAAGCCACGCATCCGGGGACGGACAGTTTCATGACCGTCTCCGCCACGCCGTTGATCGCAGAGAGCGATTTGCGGTATTCCTCAACGACGCAGGCTTCGGCATAATCTGAAAAATTTTCCGGAAGCTTGCGGTCAAACTGCGCCGCAAGTTCCGCGAACATGTCCTTTGTCGGAATGCCGGTATAGCGACGATGGATGTCGTCCGCCGTTACGGGGATGCCTTGCGCGGTGAGTTCGCGCGCCAGAACGTTGCATGTCACCGGTTCGCTGTCGATAAGGACGCCGTCGCAGTCGAAGAT
>JAHQVI010000158.1 GCA_019634405.1 Hyphomicrobiales bacterium | reverse complement strand
TCAGGATGACGGTGCGGCGTTTCATTTTCAGACCAATCAGTTACGTTTTGACTGTCACATAACTACATTCGATTATATGATTAAGAAATTGCCCCCGTTTGGAAAGGTTGCATCCAATGGGCTGGTCATCGCTCATCATCGGTATTGGAGTCGTGTTCATTGCCGCCGCAAGCGCCGAGACAACCTGTTACTGCCGCACAGCGACCGGCGAGAAACTGGAAGTCGGCAAGTTCGCCTGCCTGAAAACCAACATGGGCTTGCGCGAAGCGCGCTGCGATCTCGTGCTCAACAATACGGCGTGGATCTTCACCGGGAAGACCTGCCCGGTCGCAGGGAATACCCTCACGCCTCAGGCCATGGCTTCAGCGCAACAGGCGAAATGACGGTCGAATCCCAGCCGATAATTGCCTGAACTGCCGATTTTCGGTAATATCCTGCGACCAGCGCACCAAATCTGTATGACCAGAGCGACAAAAGACTTGGGATTTTTCCGTAAGAGCGTTGGACCGGAAAGGGAATGCCGGTTTTCGGATAAATCCGATGTTTGAACAAAAAGGCAGAACGCCTCAGCCTTGACCGGTTAAAAGTCTGCGCTCTCGACTACACCGTGATCAAACGGAGCCTCGCATTATGCGGCTATGCCTTTGCTTTCTTGCAATCCTGTTGATGCTCGGAAACGGGCAGCTTGCCCATGCCGTAACGAATACGGCCATGCTCCGCGTCCAGGAGGGAACCGCTGCCTTGCTGCGCGGGCAATATGAGCAGGCAATCGACGCCTTTGATCGCGCCCTTTCAGAAGGCAACCTGTCAAGCGAGCGGATCGCAAGCATCCACAGCGACCGCGGCGTCGCCAAATGGCGGCTGCATCGGTATGAGGACGCTCTGGCCGATCTCAATAAATCCATCGAGCTGGACGACAGCTCGGCTTCGGCCTTCAACAATCGCGCAACAATCCTCACAGAGCTGGGACGCTTCGACGAGGCGATCAGGGATCTGAACAGGGCGATCACCCTTGCGCCAGGATATGGCGCCGCTTTCAACAATCGCGGCAATGCGCATTTTCAGCTCGGGAAATATCCTGAAGCGCTGAACGACTACAGCCGCGCAACCCAGCTGCTCCCGGCAAACGCCATTCCCTATAATGGCCGCGCTCAGGTTCAGGAACTGCTCGGGCGCCCTTATACGGGATTACGCTATATCACACGCGCCATTGCGCTGAACGGCAAATACACCGCCGCATATCGCAACCGCGCAATTCTCTATCAACGGCTGGAGCGCAATGACGAAGCCCTTTCGGATTACGAGCAGCTGATCAAACTCGATCCGGAGGACGCTGACCTTTATATTGGCCGTGGCCAGGTTCAGATGAGCAATGGAAAACCGCGCGGCGCGTCAAAAGACTTCACCAAGGCGATCGAAATCGATCCGATCAGCGCCCAGGGCTATCTCGGTCGCGGCACAGCCAATATCGCGTTAAAAAAATACGATCAGGCAATCGACGACCTGACCCAGGCAATCACGCTGGAGACCGAACTTGCCGCAGCCTATGTGAAACGCGCCGAAGCCTATTTTTATAGCGATGAAGAAGAAACGGCCAAGGCTGATCTGTCCAAGGCGCTGGAACTTCAGCCAAAATCGGCTGATGCGTATAAGCTCCAGGGAGAGATGAGCGAGGCAAGCGAAAATCTGCCGGAAGCGATCGCCTCATATAAGAAAGCCCTTGAATATGACCCCTTCATCGAAGGCGTCAAAAACACGCTGAACAGGCTGGGGGCGGAAGAGGCCGCGCCCCATGCGGCGATCAACGAACCAGTCAAGGGCTGGGAGGTCATCAATCCGGTCAGCAACCGCTATGTCGCAACAAACCCGGAATTTCCCAAGCTCAAAGTGCTGCTCGAAATGCATGGCGAAGGCCAGCCGAAGATTCTCGACTGGACGCCGCTATCGGAACATCTGAACGGCATCGGGCTGCTTCGCTACGCAGCAGGCCTTCCGCCCAACGCCTTGTCCCAGGACCAGCTTTTCGAGCTGGTAGCAATCATTGATGTGCGTAAGAGCAAGGTTATCTCCATCGAGCCTTATCTCATAGGGGGAAACGAAGCAAAGTGGGCATGGTCTCAAAACGGAGTGGTGGTAACCGATGCGGAAGGCGTTGTCAGCGCGCATGAACTGCGCCCCAAGCCGAAGCCGAAACCAAAGCCGCGCCCCAGGCAGCGTTATGACGACCGCTGGTATGATTACGATGACGAGCCGCGCCGCTATCGCCGCCGTCGTCCGGAGGGTCTGTTCGACTGGCTGTTCAACTAGCAGCCTTTTGGGATCGATCGCCATAATGGCCGCTCAGGCCTTGACGGCCGGCGCGCAGTCCGAGCGCCTGCCAGAACTGGGCGCCGATCTCTCGGCGGTCACCGTGTCCGGCCTGTCGTCGGGCGCCTATATGGCCGGACAGTTTCACATCGCTCATTCCGGTATCGTAAAGGGAAGTGGCCTCATCGCGGGCGGCCCTTACGGATGCGCCCGCATGCCGGGCTCGCAATATAATCCGTTCTGGTTGCAGCAGGTGCTGGCCTGGAACGTGCAACGCGCGCAGAACGCATGCATGGACGATGGCTGGTGGTTCTATTCGACCGTGCCGTCTGCATCCTTTCTGTTCGACTACGCCGCGCAGCTCTCTTCGGCGAACCGCATCGACCCGATCGAAAATCTTGCCGCACAAAAGGTCTATCTCTTCACCAGCAGCGAGGATGACACTGTGCATACCGGCGTCGTCGAAGCGGCGCGCGACTTCTACCGGCGCGCCAGCATGCCGGACAGCAATATTCGGTTTCACGAAAATGACAGCGCCGCGCATGCGTTGCTCACCGATGATTTTGGCCCCAGCTGCGGCACGGCTGGAGCCCCCTATCTGAATGATTGCGACCGGGATCAGGCCGGAGAAATCCTCAACTGGCTTGAAGGCCCGCTGGAGCCGCGCGCCGAACCGCAAGAGAACGCTTTTGTCCGCTTTTCGCAAACGGAGTTCATGGGTGACGCCGGACAAGCCGGTATGGGCGAGGTCGGGATGGCCTATATTCCGCCAGCATGCCGCACGCAGCCCGGCTGCAGGCTTCACATTGTATTTCACGGCTGTCGCCAGGGGCTGGATGCTTCCGGGATCGGCGAGACCTTCGTCAGACAATCAGGCTATGCGGATTGGGCGGAAAGCAATCGCCTGATCATCCTGTTTCCGCAGGCCGCCAGCAACAGCCTCAATCCCAATGGCTGTTGGGACTGGTGGGGCTATACCGGCGCGGATTTTCTAACGAAAGACGCCGTACAGATCCGGTCAGTCGCATCGATGATGGAGCGTCTCGGGGGCGAGTGAGGCTGCCCTCCCCCGCGCGATCCTGCTTCGACAGACAAACGCACGCTCCGCAAAAGCTCTTATGGATGTGATGACAGGATTTTGACGCCTGCAGCGCCAAAGGCGACGGCGAACCCGGCCTCGAACCACCGGCGCAGCCGCGCATATCCGGATATGATCCGTCGGGTTGAGAACAAGAGCGCATAGCCGTGAAAGACGATCAGGCTTTGCAGACCAACCGTTCCGATGATGACGAGCAAGGATGTCGCTGGCGCGTTTGCCGGGATACCGATCGCAAAGAGCGACCCGAAGAACATCACCGCTTTTGGATTTGTCAGATGCAGCGCCAGTCCCTTCCAATAGGCCGCTTGCGGCGATTGGGTGATAATCGGCTTTAGCTTGATGTCTCTTGACGTGAGCGCATTGCGCATGGACCTGAAAGCCAGATACAAGAGATAGCAAGCTCCGCAATATCGGAGCGCTTCAAACAGCCACGCGTTCGAAAACATTACGGCGCCGAGCCCGAAAGCGGCCAAAATCGACCATAGCCACGACCCCGTCGTTACGCCGGCCGCAATTGCCAGCCCCTGCCGGCGTCCTGATGACATCGAAGTCCCCGCAATCGCCAGAACCGCCGGTCCGGGGCTGAAACTTGCCACAAGATGAGCGGCAAGAATGAGTGGTAGGTTTATGTCTGCAATCATCGGCGATCGAGGTTTTTCCCGGTTTCAAACTCACTTTTTGCCGCGAGCAGCGGTAAAGCTATAGCCCCATCCTAGGCCCTTTTGACCAAGTCTTGGATCACAGCCAAGCCGATTTGGGACTCCACTTTGTCAATCGGACCTGGCTGCCGGTTAAGAACAATTAGGCATTTTTCCTTGCCCTTGGCTTTGAAAAAAGCATATTAGGAACACGTTCAAAATAGAAGCCGTCAGAGACTTCCATGAATCCGTTGGGTGAAAACATGGATCTTGCGACCCCGGAGGCAGCCGCGCTTCGGGCTGATGAGCTGCGCGCACTCACCCTATCCCAGCTTCTTCTCCTTAGCCGCCCCTAAGCGCCGTCCGGCCTTTGCTGGGTGCTTAGGGGTTTGGGACAGCCGAAAAACGGGAGGTTTTTCGGTACTTGGGATCACTACCAGAAGCATTTTGGGACAGATATAATGAGTGAGACATCCGAAAACGGCTCCCCCGCGGGCGAACAAGCCGGCGACCGCGTCTATATTTTCGACACGACCTTGCGCGATGGCGAGCAATCGCCGGGCGCGTCCATGACGCTGGAGGAAAAGCTTCAGGTCGCCGAGGTGCTGGATGAGATGGGCGTCGACATTATCGAAGCCGGATTTCCGATCGCGTCCAATGGCGATTTCGAAGCGGTGCGCGAGATAAGCCGCATCGTCAAGACCGCGGTGATTTGCGGGCTGGCCAGAGCCTCCGAAAAGGATATCGACCGCGCCGGGGAAGCCCTGCGCGATGCCGAGCGGCCACGCATTCACACCTTTATCGGCACCTCGCCCATTCATCGCAAATACCAGCTCCAGATGGATGCCGATCAGGTTCATGAAGCCGTCATCCGTTCGGTGACGCGGGCGCGAAACTTATGCGACAATGTCGAATGGTCGCCGATGGACGCGACACGCACGGAACCGGACTATCTGAAACGCGTTGTCGAAGCCGCGATCAAGGCGGGAGCGACGACAATCAATATCCCTGACACGGTCGGATATACAACGCCTGCCGAGTTTCGGGAGATTATCCGGATGCTGCGCGAAGAGGTGCCGGGCGGCGATACGGTAATTTTCTCCACCCATTGCCATAATGATCTGGGACTGGCCGTCGCCAATTCGCTGGCAGGCGTAGAAGGCGGGGCGCGTCAGATCGAATGCACGATCAACGGGCTGGGCGAGCGCGCTGGCAACGCCGCGCTTGAGGAAATCGTCATGGCGATCGAGACCCGCAAGGATGTTTTCTCCTACCATACCGGGATTGACACCACGCTGATCACCCGGGCTTCGAAACTGGTGTCAGCGGTATCCGCTTTCCCGGTGCAATATAACAAGGCGATTGTCGGAAAGAACGCTTTCGCTCACGAGAGCGGTATTCATCAGGACGGCTTCCTGAAAAACGCCCAGACATTCGAGATCATGACGCCGGAAAGCGTTGGGCTGAAAGAATCATCTCTGGTTTTGGGCAAGCATTCCGGCCGTCATGCTTTCCGCGAAAAGCTGCAGGAGATGGGGTATCAACTCGGCGATAACGCCCTTGAAGCCGCATTCCAGGCCATGAAGGATCTGGCGGACAAGAAAAAGCAGGTTTTCGACGAGGATATCGAAGCGATTGTCGATCAGGGAATGGCAACAGCTTCGGATCGGATCAAGGTCCTTTCTCTGACCGTCATCGCTGGCACTGGCGGTCCTCAGAAGGCAACGGTCACGCTGGATGTCGAGGGACGCCATCAGACTGCGGAAGCCAATGGCGACGGTCCTGTGGACGCCATCTTCCGGGCCATTCGCGAGATTGTCCCGCATGACGCAAAATTGCCGCTGTTCCAGGTAAATGCCGTAACGGAAGGCATGGATGCCCAGGCTGAGGTCAGTGTTCGCCTTGAGGAAGGCGGCAAGACCGTTACCGGCCGCGGCTCCGATACCGACACGCTGGTTGCAGCGGCCCGCGCCTATGTCAGTGCGCTCAACAAGCTGATGAACCGGCGCGAGAAGACTGCGCCTGAAACAATGACGGCAATCTGACACGATTGCGCTCGAATATTGCCGGTCATTGAATGCTGCCAGTTAAGAAAAAAACTCCCCTCTCACAAGAGGGGAGTTTGCTGTAGTTCGTTACCGGGAGGTGATCGTTCAATTTGGCGGGGAGTGCCGTATTGAACGATTATCTGTCGCTCTACATAAAAATTAGTGCAACAGATAGCCAAGTATATTCCATGAGCTCAAATCGTTTGGTCAATATAAATCTGACCGACCCAATTGTACTTTATATCGCGACCTGAAAAGCCGCGTCGCCCATTTTTATTTAAACTTACTTCCAGTAAAAAACTATTCCTGTCGATTGTGACTTTCGCAAATATCAAATTAACGCAGGTTTGATGAATTCAATTTCATCCGACTTGCATTCTTAGTGGATGCGTTAAGAAAACATTAGCACTTTGCTTCAAGTATGAAAGTGCGTTAACTCACACTTTGCTCCAAATGACGACAGTTGTGTCATTTTTGCAATTCAACCTTCAGGGGTAACCTATTCCAGTTGCTCACCCGATGCATTTCGCACCATCTGTTCAAGCTGCTCAACATCCTTGACGATCAGCGCACGTCCGCGCCGCTCGATAATCCCCAATTGCTTCAAGCGGCTGACTTCACGAGATACGGCCTCGCGATGCGTGCTTATGCGTCCGGCTATCTCCGAATGGGTGGGCGCGGGCGAAATTTCCTTCTGTCCGTTGCGGCCCGGCGCTGCATTCGCCATACGCAGCAATTCTGTCTGAATGCGGCTGGTCACACCCAGCGTACTGAATTCGATGATGCGGCTGGTCAGAGCGCGCAGGATCGACACCAGATGGCTTAGCACAAAACGCATGAACCGCGCATCGCTCTGCATGAGCTCATTGAATAGTTGCGCACTGATGCTCACCGCCCTGCAGGACTCAACGGCCTCCACCGAGGCCGATCTGTTCAAACCGTCTATAGCGGCGAATTCGCCGAACAGGGCTCCCGCTTCGAGCCGCCGAAAATTCACCGCCTTTCCGCTGGCCGAATAGACTATGACCCGCGCAACGCCATCGACAAGCAGGAAGACGTCCTGCAGTTCATCGGACCTGCCGATAATCTCCTGCCCTTTTTCGTATACGTGCCGAACGCCGAGCTTATCCATACGCGCAATCGTCGCCGCGGATACAGATCGTCCCAACGGCGTTCCGTCGATCCAGGACCGACAATCCTCCCTAACTCCTGATCCCATATTCTAACGCCCCTTTATTCGGCTCATTATACTGTACTTATACCGCAGTGACATAAAAGCCTACGAGTTCGCCGGACGTGTCGTCATCCCCACGAGAAAAAGCAATTAGCATTGACAAATACGTGCATTCTTTGATCTTGCAATCATTGGTTGCCACACTGTCCTTTGGACGTTTTTTTATTTTGGTTCGAGTTCATACGAGTAAGAGGAAGATATGGAGCGAAGGCTTGCCGCAATTGTTGCGGCGGATGTGTCAAACTACAGTCTCTTGCTCAGCCGAGACGAGCAGACTACGCTCAAGACCCTTAACACTCTCATCGACGAAATATTCTCTCCCGCAATCGCAAAATATGACGGTCAGATCATTCGATTGATGGGCGATGGATCATTGATTGCATTTAACAGCGCTCTACATGCGGTAAAATTCAGCGTTGATGTACAGCGTTTCATGGCAAAACGCAAGTTATCTGAAAGTTACTCTGCAAAAATTGCATTCAGAATTGGCGCGAATATTGGAGATATAGTACGTGAGCGGAATGAAATTCATGGCGAAGGCATAAATGTTGCCGTCCGGCTGGAGGAAATTGCTCAACCGGGCGGAATATGTCTTTCGGATACGATATACAAACAGGCCAAGAACAGGATAACAGAAGACCTGAGTCCGATCGGTGAACGGTATCTCAAGAACATCGAGGAGCCCGTGCTCGTCTGGCGCTGGCATCCCGATGACCAGCAAACGCTGGCAGACAAAACCGCCGCCAACTTGCCGGTAAAGAAGCAATTCGGAAGACAAATCCTTGATCCCAAGGTTACATCCTCGATGGTTGATCTCTATATGCGCTCCGCGCGCCTTGCCCTGTCAGAAGCTTTCGACATTATGCTGTCCCGCTCGCGAACCGGCGTGCCGCTCGATCTGCGCGACATTCACACGATTATACGCAGCAGCCTGAAGGGTGCGCATGACCCGCTTGGACCGATTTATATCGAAAGCTGCCGCAACACACGCGACCTGCCCCAGACGCTCGGCGAATTCCTAACCGATGCCGTCAATGGCGACGACATCGTTTTCACGGTGGAGATGTTGCAATCCATACAAAGGATAATCACGTCAACACAGGGTCTTACCTGCAAGCGAACCGCCCTGATGCAGCTCTGCTCCGAATTTCTGCATGAACGCGAATTGCCCCGAGTAAAAGCTGCAATCCGCTTCGCCTTTGTCGAGGCGTAGCAGGTAATAATTACGCTGCTTTGCCGAAGAGACTTGAGTATGCCTCAAGGCGAAGGTACAACGCAGCCTCAAATCCCTTGATCGACAAGATGGTGCCAATGGCTGCGGTTCAATACGTATACACGCTTCAGAAACTCTCCAAGACCTATCCGGGTGGCAAGCAGGTCATCAGGGATATCAGTCTCTCCTTCCTGCCGGGAGCCAAGATCGGCGTGGTCGGCGTGAACGGCTCCGGTAAATCCACGCTGCTTCGCATCATGGCGGGCCAGGACACCGAATTTACCGGGGAAGCCTGGTCGGCTGACGGCATTCGTGTCGGCTATCTTTCGCAGGAGCCGGAGCTCGACGAGACCAAGGATGCACTCGGCAACGCGATGGACGGCGTCGCAGAGAAAAAGGCTATGCTCGACCGCTATAACGAGCTGGCCATGAATTATTCCGACGAGACCGCGGACGAAATGTCCAGCCTTCAGGACATTATTGATTCGCAGGATCTGTGGGATCTCGACGCACAGGTTGAACAGGCGATGGATGCGCTTCGCTGTCCGCCCGGTGACGCCGATGTGTCCAGCCTTTCGGGCGGTGAGCGCCGCCGCATCGCCCTGTGCCGCCTGCTCCTGTCCAAGCCCGACATTCTGCTGCTCGACGAGCCGACCAACCATCTCGACGCCGAGACGGTCGCATGGCTCGAACGCTACCTCAAGGACTATGCCGGCTGCGTCATTCTCGTAACCCACGACCGCTATTTCCTCGACAACCTAACCGAATGGACGCTTGAACTCGATCGCGGACAGGGCGTGCCGTATAAGGGCAATTACTCTAGCTGGCTGGAACAGAAAGCCAAGCGAATGGAGCAGGAGGGCCGCGAGGAAGAAGCCAAGCAGCGCACGCTCACCCGCGAGCTGGAATGGATCCGGTCAAGCCCGAAAGCGCGTCAGGCTAAGTCCAAGGCGCGTATCAAGGCGTTTGACGAGATGTCGAAGGACGCCGGGCGCGATCAGGTCGGCCGCGCTCAGATCACCATCCCTGTCGGTCAGCGCCTTGGCGGCGTCGTGCTGGAAACCGATGGGTTGACCAAAGCGTTCGGCGACAAGCTGCTGATCGAAAATCTGGAGTTCAAACTGCCGCCCGGCGGCATCGTCGGCGTGATCGGTCCCAATGGCGCCGGCAAGACGACGCTCTTCCGCATGATCGTCGGACAGGAGCAGCCTGATGATGGTTCGATCCGTGTCGGGGAGACGGTCAAGCTTGGCTATGTCGACCAGTCGCGCGATGCGCTCAATCCGAAGAAAACCGTGTGGGAAGAGATCTCCGGCGGCAATGACATGATCATGCTCGGAAAGCGCGAAGTGCCAAGCCGGGCCTATT
>JAHQVI010000157.1 GCA_019634405.1 Hyphomicrobiales bacterium | reverse complement strand
GCGCCATCGGGAACGTCGGAGATGGTGACGGAGAGCGTCTCGGAGCCGTCGGTATCGGTCAGGGCGGATGTGATGTCGAGGGCGATGGCGGTGTCTTCATTGCCCGCGGAGTTTTCGACAACAAGCGTGGGCAGGTCCGCGGAATCGGGCTCGATGACCTGCTCGGAGCTGAGAGGAGCCGCCGTGCCAGGCGCGACATAGGGCGTCGCGGAATAAGCGCTCTCGGCAATATCAGGAAATTCAGGTGTGGGCGTCTTGAGCGTGGCGCGATCTTCCGAAGCCGGTGCGCCGCTTCGTGATGTGATCTGCTGCCCTGGCGTGTCGAAAGCGGAAGGGAGATAGGGCTCAGGCGAAGTATCGGCCAGGGGGGGCGTAGAAGGCGTTACCGGCGGTTGACTGACAGGTTCACCGGATGCGTCCTCCAGCGGGGCAAGAGACTGCGTGTCCATTGCCGGGAGTTGATCCGTTCCATCCACCGGATTTGCGCCGGCCGCAGGGGCATTGTCACGATCGCCATAATGGATGCTCGCCCGCGTTGCAGCGCCGCCTTCTTCCGCAGGAGGCGCGCTGGGTAGCAAACGTTCAAGCGCATCCAGCTTATGTTCGGTGTCTATGTCCTTTACGCGGGGATTGAATTCCTTCGCCATCAGTGTGCACCTACGTCTTAGCTCGAGTCGGTTTTAGGAAAACTTGTATGTATATGATTAGAAAAAAAATCATCTTTCAAAAAAAGATTCATTTATTACAGTATAAATTGGCTTAAGTATGTATTGAAAAATTGTCTTATCACCAGTTGTAATGTCTGCTTGTACAGTCATGCCTGGTAGAATTTGGTTATTTATTTCACTCTCGCCAACGTATTTTTTATTAATTTCAATTTTTGCTAAATAGTATGCAGAATTGTCTTCATCGATAAATGTTGTTGGAGAAATGAAGGAGAGACTGCCCGGGACAACTCCGTATCGGGCGTAATCAAAGGCGTTAACCTTCACGGATACAGCTTGTCCTATTTCAAGAAAGCCGACATCGCGTGTATTGATACGGCTTTCAACAAGAAGATCTCCATCAATAGGAACGATCTTCGCCACCACGCCGCCTGGCGGCAAGACGCCGGCATTCGCCTGAAGCGGTACATCCTGTACAACGCCGCCGACAGGCGATTTCACGACGAGTCTGTTGACCCGGTCCTGGAGGCTTACGATACTTTTTTCAAGCTCCGCACGCTGAGCAATCACCTGGCCTAGACGGCGTAGCGCATCCTGCTTCAGGCGGTTGTCCAGATCCTGCCTGCGTTCCTTGAGAGCGGCGATCGCTTCAATCGCGGTCAGCTTTTCATCCTTCAGGCGCTGCAGCTCGTTCTCCGCAAGCAGCATCTTCTGCCTGGATTGCAGGAATTCCACGCGCGGACGCAGGCCCCGGTTGAACAGGTTTTCCTGGATCGCAAACTCTTCCCTAACGAGTTCATTTCTGTTTGCCGCGTTCGTTTCCTTGTTCTGTATGCCGACAAGCTGGGTTTCGCGCTCAATGATCTGTTTCTTCAGAACGGAAATCTGGGAATCCTGCGCGATTTGCTCCGCTACGAAGATTTTTGACTGATCGGCCTTCAGGCTGTCATTGCCGGTCACCATCCTGTTGAAGTTGGGCATTCTGTTTTCGACCAGCGCACGGATGCGCTCTTCTTCCAGCTTCAGCATGTCAAGGCGGCTGCGCGCTTGCTCCAGTTCGGAATGCGCAACGGAAGCGTCCAGCCGCACCAATTCATCCCCGACCGAAACCCGCTGGCCTTCGGTGACCATGACTTCGGAAAGAATGCCGCCTTCGAGATGCTGCACCGTCCGGACATCGTTGCGCGGTATAACCTTGCCAGTCGTCTGCACGACTTCCTGTATGGTGGCGAAATACGTCCAGGTCAGGAAACTGAAGATGGCGACCGCCGTAACGTAAATGCTACTGCGAACGAGCCGAGATGCGCCTGTCTCTTCCAGAAACTCCGAATTGGCGAGATCTCTCATGCGCCGTGATCTTGCTATGCTCGCCATGTCCATCGGCAATATTTTGTTCATCGCCAGGTTCCCGATAGTTAGATTAGATGTGCCGAAATTTTATCCCTGATTTGATCAGCCGCGCCGAAATAGCGGGATACGCCGTTCTCAAGGATGAGGATCTTGCTTGCGAGATTGAGATGGCTTGGGCGGTGCGTGACGAGGAACACCGTTGACGTCTTGCGCATCTCTGCAAGCGCCGATGTGAAGAGCGCTTCGGATTCGAAATCCAGCCCCGTCATCGGCTCGTCAAGCAGTACGATCGGCGATTTGCGCAGATAAACCCTTGCCAGCGACAATCGCATGATCAGGCTTGGTGTAAGCCGGTCGTCATTGCGTGAATCGATAATCGTATCAAGCTGTTGAGACAGTTTTTGAACGTCCTCCCAGGCGCCGGCCGCTTCCAGCGCCTCGACCATGTCGCTCCGTGTCGCCATTGGCTGAGACATCAGGAAATTGTCATTGATACTGCCATGAAAAAAATGGGGCGTTTGCGGAATATATGAGATCATGTGGCGGAGTTCGCGCGTCCGGATCTGTCTGATGTCGCAAAAATCTATTGCGATCCTGCCGACAAGCGGCCTGTAAAGCCCGGCGACCAGTTTCAGGACTGTCGATTTGCCGGACCCGTTCTTTCCGACAATGGCGATGAGATCGCCTTTCTCGGCTTCAAGCGAGAGATTTGTAACGACCGGATCGGCCTCTCCGGGATATTTGAACATCACCTGTGCGAATTCGACCCGGCCATTTATGCCAAAAAGAGGGACGCCCACGGATTGTTCCGGGCGGTACTCGAAAAGCTTATCCGTCTGGCTGATCGATTTCCTGAGCTGATCGATACGGGTGAGCGTAATGAAGGTCACCTGCATCGGCGTCATGATCCGCCAAATGAGGATCATGCTGGCGATAAGCGCGCCTGTTGTCATCGCACCTTCGATCGCAAGGAAAGTGCCCACGCCCAGCGCTGCCAATCCTGCAAACAGCGTCAGGCTTTGGCCCATTGTCGTTATTGTTGACGACAGGCGTATGTTTTTGAAGTTCTCTTTCACGCATTCCCGGGAGATTTCCTCGAACCGGCGAAGCCAGATGCCCGCCCCGCCTGCGGCCTTGATGGCGCGAAGGTTCTGGATGATCTCCATCAGGATATCCTGACGCTCGGAATTGAGCTTGGCGGCTCTTTCGGTTCCGTTGGCGACCGCACGCGAAAGCGTTACGCCCGCCAGGAAAAACGCCAGACCCGCGATGATTGGTATGAGCGCAAGCCATCCGGCGATGATTGCCATGAAGGCGATGAATATGAAGATAAACGGAAGATCCAGAACGGCGGAGCCGGCTGGGCCGCTCAGGAAATCCTTCACCCGGTCAATATCGCGTGCACGCGCAATCTGGGCGTTGATATTCGCGTTCTCGGTCATGCTGAGCGGCAGGCCGAGGAGACGCCTGAACATTGAAGTGCCCGCCAGAAAACCGATGCGTGCACTGATGAAATTGATGAGTTCCCGGCGCTTGTTTCTAATGAGCAGGTCCATCGCCAGGGCAGCACCGACGCCGATCGCGAGGCTGACCAGGGTGCTCATCGATCCTGTCGGTATGAACCTGTCATAGATCAGCAGGACAAACATGGGGACAGCCAGGGCAAGCAAGGTCGACATTGCGGTTAGAAGAAGCGACGTGCTCAGCAGGCTGGAATAGCGCTTGAAATAGGTCTTCAACTGGTCTGGAGCCGCCTGGGGCGCGGTCTCCAGTTGAGCGTTGAAATAGATGAACTGTCCGCGGATTTTTCTCAGGGGAATTTCGCGGACTGCTTGCGTCTGGCCGTCATAAATGACCGCGGTCGATCTGCCCCGAATGGAAGTAATGACATAGGCTGGCGACGTCTCGGGAAGAACCAGAACAGGCAGATGCGTTTCCCTGATCCTGCCCGGCGAAACGAGCCGCCTGCAGGAATATCCAAGCCGTGCGAGCACGTTGTAAAGCGTGGTCAGGTCGAATATGTCCTGCTTGTTCGGAAGGGCTTCGGCCATGTCGCCGGCTGTGCCCATCCAGCCCAGCGAGCTCAGAATAATCGGCAGACATTTGACGATATCGCTGCCTGCGCCTTCTCTCTCGGCGGCAACGCGTGCAAGCTTCGTGATGCGTTCAGCCGGATCGTCATGGGTGATGACGTGGCCGAACTGTGCAATGATGCCGCCAGCGGTTTCAGCCATTGGCAGTGCCCTCGATCGTCAATTGTTCGGATGAATTCTGTTCGACCAATACAAGCCTCTGGTTTTCCAGATTAAAAACCCGATCGGCGAGCTTGAGAATGGACGGACGGTAGCTGACCAGGATAACGGTGCAAAACCCCTTGAGCTTGGCGAGCACGGCTTTCACGGCGGCGTCGCCGATCTGGTCAACGGCCGAATTGGCGTCATCGAAAAGAAGTATCTTGGGATTGTTGACAAGGCACCGAGCCAGCGCGATACGCTGCGCGATGCCACGCGGCAATTTCTCCGTCGCGCTTGAGCCAACCTGCATCTGATATCCGTCCGGATGACGCTGTATCCAACCGCCGAGTCCGACAATCTTGGCGGCAGCAGGTGCCTGATACTCTCTATCCTTATGAAATGTCGTGATATTCTCCATGATCGTCCCATTGAAGAGCGTTTCTTTCTGGGGCAGATAGGAGACGGCCTGATCGATCGCTTCAGCATCCCAGTTCGAGACCGGAATGTCGTCAATGCGCACCTCGCCTTCCGTCGGCAGAGAAAAGCCGCGTAGCAGGGCCAGAAGGACGCTCTTGCCACTGCCGTTGGGACCGGTGATGGCGATGAATTCGCCTTTCTTGACGTCAAGGTTGATATTGTGGAGCAGGTCGCTGTCTCTATCGGTAAAGCGGAAGCTCATTTTGTCGATCGTGATCGTGCCGGCGACTTTGGTCGGCGTTTCCGGCGAGATCCCATACTTGTTTGAGGCCTGAAGCCGGTGCGCGCCGAGGGGGATCGTAAAAATTTCCCTGAAACGGGCGCGTGAATGATAGATCGCCTGGAACTTGGTCCAGAAATTTACCGCATTGCCGAGCGGCTGCATCGTGCGTCCCGCAAGCAAGGTGCATGCAGCAAGCCCGCCAACCGAGAGATTGCCCTGGGTGACGAGTACGCCGCCATAACAGACCATGGCGACGATGGCGAGCTGGCTCATCATGAAGCTGAGATCAATGAGGTAGCCCGTTCTGCGGTTGACCGTGACGCCAGCCTCTTCGTTTTTCAGGCAGAGCATTTCATATCGGCGCTCGGCAATAGGCTCCATAGCCTGAGCTTTGATGGTCGTTATGCCTGACATGGCTCCGAGAATGGCGTCGGTACGGCTTTCATCGGACGCTTGATGCTCGTCGCCCGCCTTCCCGAGACGATTGCCAAAGATGATCGCGCAGAGGACGTAGATAATGAGCAGAGCGCCGAGTATCACGCCCAGCTCGCCGCCGAAATAGAAGACGAGCGCAACAAACAGGGCGATAAACGGGATGTCGATCATTGCGACGAGGACTTGCCCGCCATAATAGTCGCGCAACGCGCCCAGCGAGTTCAGGCGCTCGATGTGAACGGCGAGACCTTCATGCTCAAAGCTGGATACATCGCTGCTAAGTATGTGTCTGAGCGCGGCCATGCCGGCAATCTGTTCGTAGCGCGCGCCAACCGTTCCCATGACATGGGCGCGTGCAAAGCGCATGAAACCTTCAAGGAGAATGGCTATCCCTACGCCGATGATCAGCAGGGTGACAGTGCCGTAGGATGCATTCGGAATAACGCGGTCGTAAACCTGGAGTAGCGCAAGCGGAAGCGCCAATGAAAGCACATTGATCAAAATGGAAGCGACGACAATCTCCGTTTGAAGAAGAGCGCTCCAATACGACCCAAAATTATACGGACTCTTGACAGACGCAGCCATAGCAACTCCACGCTTTCACCGTGAAGTTATTCCAAGTCAATAAATGTACATGTAATATTTGCGGTTTAAATTTAATAAACTTGGCTACTTGATGTTATTAATTTGTTATTGTCTCAGTTGTTTTGCAATATTTCTTGTTAAATATTTTCAATTTTGCGAATAAGAAAATATGTATGCTTGTGCTGTTTTGCGGTGATCCTCAGCCTTTTTACTGTTTCGGGGCCGTAGGGAAACGACATGCACTTTACGCGTTTGTCGGCGGTGTCGCCGCCGCTATCATTCCCGCAGGAACTCGGCGTCGGCGCCCGCCATGGATGTCGAAACCGGATCTGTGTTATCGCGCATCGATTTGCCCAGCGCTTTCGAGAAAGACTGCGCCCCGGACAGCGTCAGATGATTTCCATCGCTGAAAAACCTGTTTGCGCCCGCATCGCCGCTGGCGGAAAACAGATCGTGGAAGTCGAGAAGTCTGACATTTGGCCGTTCTGTCAGTTTCTTGATATAGGGTTTGTCATCGTCACTGAGAGCACCCAGCCGTTCTGAGCCGTAATAGGCGTCTGGAAATGGCGGTGTGAACAGGATCAGCTCGATTTTTCTTTCCGCGAGCCTGCCGGCAAGGTCGAGGAGCAGATTCGTGTTCTCGGCACGGATATTCTTATCGCGCTTGAGAATTGCGTTGATCTGGCTGGCGTGAAACGCTGCGTCGGCGGCGGCGGAAACAGGCAGACAGCGGGTAGGTAAGGGGTCACGCGTATAGCCGTTGCGAAGTCCGAATTCATCAGGGAAATCGGCCGGATTCGTCCGGGCCCGACATGGGTTGCGAAGCATTTCCCGATTTTTCCCCATGAGGCGAAAAATGGATGACTTGATTGTCTCCCGCGCCAGCCGGTTGGCGGTCTCAAATGTCTCCAGCGTGACAATATGAGAGCGCACCATCTGAAGTTGCTCGCCGAGCGGGAGGTTCCGAAAGTCGGTTGGCCAGGGCGCATTGGCGAATGCGGCATTCAGATCGGGATCCGTGCCGCCAAAAGCTTCCTTGCGGTCGAAAGCAAGATAGCCCGGCGAAACCGGCATGAGCACATATTTCAGATCGGGCGTATAGGGAAGCAGATAACGCGCCTTGGTGACGGCGGTTCTGATGTCGCCCCTGTCATCCGCAAAGGAATGTCCATTATAGCCGAGTGATGGAAAATGTATCGCGCGGCTGTGCGACGAGCCAAGGCTGATTGCCGTTACCCGGTCGGCCACATGATGGAACTGATCGACCCGATCGGTTGCGAAATGGGCTGGGCTGACCAGCCAGATGAAAGCCACCGGCACGATCAGCACGAATGCGCCCCAGAACAGAAACCGGCATATGATCTCGCTAAAACGCAAAATAGATAAATCCCGTAATGTTGAAATTGCCGAACATGATGATCGCGGTCAGCAATGCGCCAAAGACGATCGGCCTCCATGTTTTGTTGGCCGTCAGCATTTCGATGGCGACGCCAGATCCTTTCACGGTCCGCCAGTCGTTGAACAATACGATCGTCAGCCCGATCAGGCCGATCAGCAGCGAATCCTTGTTGCCGGCGCGGACCAGGACATCAAGACCCGGATCGAGGCTGAACATGCTTGCCAGCTGCGAGATGAGCTTGGCGGTGTCGGTAATAAAGAACATGGGCGCGGCGACGCATATCACGACCATGAGCGCCAGCCGGGAGACGAGATCGTGTATCGCGGGCGATGCATTGGCGATAATAGCCTTGTCCACCGGGGCCCAGAGCCGCATGACGACGCCATTGAAGACGCCGAAAAAGATGAAATTCCATGACGCCCCATGCCAGAACCCGATCAGCGCCATTGCCATGATCACGAGAAACGAGCGGGTGGGTTCGCTGGGAAAACGTCTTGCAAGCGGCAGATGGACATAGTCCATAACCCAGCGCGTCAGCGATATGTGCCAGCGCTGCCAGAAGGAAATCACGTTCTTTGCAAAGAGCGGCTGACGAAAATTGACTGATAGCCTGACGCCGATCATGGCCGCCAGTCCGCGCGCGATAAGCGTGTAACCGCCGAAATCGCAATAAACCAGAGCGGCCGCCAGAAAAGAAATCGGCCACAATGTTAACCCGCCATTGCTCTCAAAATAGCTCTGCGACACGAAGCCCGCCAGATTGTTTGCAACAACCAGCTTGGTGAATAATCCCCATGCGATGAGCATGGCGCCCAGATGGATGTCTTCGCGTTTCGGCAGGCTGAGTTTGTGAAGTTGCGGCATCAATGAGCCCGCGCGCTCGATTGGCCCGGCGACGAGTTGCGGGAAAAAGCTGACAAAAAGAAAATAGCGGCCGAAATTGCGCTCGGGTGCGATCTTTCCCCGATAGACGTCGAACGTATAGCTCAGAGTCTGCAGGGTGTAGAAGGAAATCCCCAGCGGCAAGGCCAGCTGTGTGGTGAAAAGATGAAAGCCGGTTGAGCCCTCAATATTGTCGGCAAAGAAATTCCAGTATTTGAAAAAGAACAATATGCCGATATTCAGCAGGATCGAGCTGATCAGCCAGAAGCGCCGCGTTTTGACGGACGGATTGTCATGGATGCGCAGGCTGCAATAATAATCGACGATAGCCGAGACGATCAGCAGGGGAACGTAACGGATGTCCCAATAGGCGTAGAACGCAAGCGAAGCGACGCCGACCCACAGCGCGCGATATCGCGCATCGACTACGTAATAGGTTAGAAAGAAGCATGGCGCAAAAATAAGGAACGCCAGTGAAGTAAACGCCATAGCCGTTTTTCAACTGCAAGGTTGTTTATCTGTAATGAAGGTGGAGTTCTACATGAATGCACGGTATGGTTGTATAGCAAAGCTATGAAATGGTTAATTTAGCCAAGACAATGGAATGTATCCCAGTGCCGACTAAATGATCAGGCGCAAAGACGGATCATATGCCGCCCGGGCTACAGCGTCTTACCCTCACGCCCGGCGGCGTCCTGAATGAACTGCCAGGCGACCCGGCCTGAACGGCTCCCGCGTGTCATCGACCATTGCAACGCGGCCCGCTCCAGATCGCCGCGATCGGTTTCCAGCCCGTAAAGATCGGCATAAGCGTTGATCATCTCCAGATAATCGTCCTGCGAGCAATTGTGGAAGCCGAGCCAGAGGCCGAAGCGGTCGGAAAGCGAAACTTTTTCTTCCACTGCTTCGGAGGGGTTTATTGCGGTCGAACGTTCATTTTCGACCATATTGCGGGGCATCAGGTGCCGCCGGTTCGAGGTCGCGTAGAAGATGACATTTTCCGGACGTCCCTCAATACCGCCTTCAAGTACCGCTTTCAGTGATTTGTAGGACGTATCATCATTATCGAAGGACAGATCGTCGCAAAAGACGATAAAGCGGTGATTTGATGCGCGGATATGCGCAAGGCATTGCGGCAGCGATGAAATATCTTCCCGGTGAATTTCGATGAGTTTGAGGCTGCCACCGTCTTTTCCGGCTATGCTGTCTTGCACATCGGCGTGCGCGGCCTTGACCAGCGAGCTTTTGCCCATACCGCGCGCGCCCCATAAAAGCGCATTGTTGGCAGGCAGCCCCTTGGCAAAACGCCGTGTATTTTCGAGCAGCGTATCGCGCATGGAGGCAACCGATTTCAGAAGCGCGATTGGTACGCGGTTGACCTTCTTAACTGGTTGAAAAAATTCGTTTCCCGCGTGCCAGACGAAAGCGTCCGCGATTTCGAAATCCGGGGCCGGCGGAGGCGCCGGCGCAAGGCGCTCCAAAGCTTTGGCAATGCGGTCAAGCACGGTGACATTGCCGGGGGTTGTAAGGTCGAGAGAAGTATTTTCAGGTAAATGAGACGACATTGGCGGTCCAGACATTCAACAATTGCTTTGTTCCCGGCTGAGATGATCAAGCTTGGCCAATTTCGTCAAGCAGGCGTTTGTCTTAACCAAATCGGGACTAGCCGCGCGGGCCGTCTTTCGCTATTGAGATGCAGCAAGCCCTTCACTCTTGGCCATTGCATAGCATTGCAGTGCCATTATATTCGCCGAAACTTCAAATGATGCGTGGGGCGGCCGCTTGTTGGGGGGGCGCCGCCGTTAAGGAGCACATTGAACGATGTTTATTACTGAAGCCTATGCACAGGCAGTGCCCGGGGCGGGCGGTGGCAGCTTCCTGGTCCAGTTGCTTCCATTCGTTATGATCCTTCTGATCATGTATTTCCTGATAATCCGCCCGCAGCAGAAGCGGATGAAGGATCATCGGGACATGATTGCCTCGATCAAGCGCAACGATACGGTTGTGACCTCCGGGGGTATGATCGGCAAGGTTTCCCGCATTGTCGGCGATGACGAACTTTTGGTCGAACTGGCCGAAGGCGTTCGTGTCCGCGTTGTCCGCGCAACGGTCTCCGAAGTTCGCACGCGCGGCGATGTCCGCGAAGTCGAATCGCGCAAGGCGCGCTCCAGAAACGACGATGACGATGCCGATAATGATAATGGCGACAGCACTGACGATGCGCAGGACGGCGCATCCGAGCAGAAGTCGCAAGCCTAACGCAAGGGCAGGGCTTGCGCTCGCGCCGTGCCCTGTCATCAATGCAATGCCAAGGTCAGATTGATGCTCTATTTCGCTCGCTGGAAAATTGTAGTTATTGCGTCGATCTCGGCGCTTGCCATTCTGTTTTCGCTGCCGAACCTGTTTCCCGCATCGCAGCTTCAGTCTCTGCCGAGCTGGATGCAGATGCGCATGCCTTTGGGATTGGATTTGCAGGGTGGATCGCATCTTCTTTTGCAGATGAATACCAATGAGCTGGTCGAAGATTGGCTGGAAAGCACTGCCGACGATGTTCGCAACACGCTAAGAACCGAGCGCATCGGGTATAACGGGCTGCGTCAGGCCAATGGCGAAGTTCGCGTAACCATCCGCGACGCAGCCGACTATGAGCGCGCGCTCGAAAAGCTGGAGGGCCTCGCTCAGCCGATTTCCAATGATTTGCTGGGGACCACGGCGACAGATATCGAAGTCGAGCGGGCTGACGGTAACTCTGTCGTCGTAAAGCCTAGCGAGTTTGCGCTGAATGAGCGTCTGTCGGCTGCTATCGGTTCGGCGATCGAAACCATCCGCCGCCGTGTCGACGCTCTGGGCACGACCGAGCCTACGATACAGCGCCAGGGTG
>JAHQVI010000156.1 GCA_019634405.1 Hyphomicrobiales bacterium | reverse complement strand
CGCCAAGCGGATCCTTGTAATGCGCGTCAAAACCGGCAGAAATTATGACGAGATCGGGCCTGTGGGACTCTAAAGCCGGCAGCACACGACTATTAAAAGCCTCCCGGAATTGCTGGCCGTCATCGCCGTCCCGCAAGGGCGCGTTGACGATATTATCGGCGATCCCGGTTTCATGAAGATGGCCGGTTCCCGGAAAAAGCGGCATCTGATGCGTTGACGCAAAAAGAAGATCACGCTCCGCCCAGAACAAGGCCTGCGTTCCGTTGCCATGATGCACATCGAAATCAACAACAGCGACACGCTCGGCACCGTGTACGACCTGAGCTTGTTTCGCCGCAATCGCTGCGTTGCCGAAAAAACAGAACCCCATGGCCCGCTTTGGTTCAGCATGGTGCCCCGGCGGCCGCACGCCGCAAAATGCGGTCTGCGCTTCGCCGTTCATGACCGCATCAACAGCGCGCACGGCCGCACCAGCCCCGTGCAACGCCGCTTTCAGCGTGCCGGGTGACATCGGCGTGTCTTCGGTGAGATACACCTCGCCCTCCTCCGGCGCTATCTCCCGCAGCAAATCGATATAGGATTGCGGATGCGCGCGAGCGATCGCCTCATCATTCGCCGCGGACGTTTCCTCGCGGATCAGCGGAGCGAAGTCATCGGCGGATAACGCCTTTTCGACCGCGCGCATGCGGTCGGGCCGCTCCGGATGACCCGGGCCAGTGTCGTGATCAAGAAAACAGGAATGCGTCAGATAAAGTGTCGCCATTTCTTTGAACTCATCATGGAATGTCGGATTCGGTAAGTGATCAAACTATGCTCACGGCGTTGTGCATCAAGTTGATTCGAATTCACGGGCAATTGAAGGGGATTATCAGAGCGCTAGAGGAAATAAACCAACAATCAATCAGGGACGGACCGTATGAACATCCTGAAATCGTCAGCTGCATGTTTTGCCATTCTCGCCATGAGCACCACGGCGCATGCTGCCTGCACATCCGATACGCCGGGGCCGGAAATGTCGTTTGACCAGGCCCAGACTGTTTATGAATGCCTGAAGGAAGAGTTGCAAGCGAACTACGCAAAGGGCGACAAGGGCTGGATACCGAGCGAATTCGTGACCGACTATCCAAACTGGAGACAGGTCAGCACCAAACCGGCCGCGCCTGGCTTCCATGGCGGACGATTTCTTGTGACCTATGTGAACGAGACAGGCGCTGACGCCTATATTCAGTATGGCGAAGCCCCGATCCCGGCGGGCACGATCATCACCAAGGAATCCTTTGCCGTTGACGACCAGGGCGCCGTGTCGGCAGGGCCGCTATTCATCATGGAAAAAACCGAAACCGGCAAGTCGCCCGAAACGGATGACTGGTATTACATGATGGTCGCTCCAAATGGCAGTCCGCAAGCCGTCAATGTGATGACGGCCTGCAATGAATGCCATCAGGGCAATTTCGGCGAACAGCAAAATCTCGGCTTCCCCGTGGAGGAAGTACGACTAAAACCCTGATCTCATAGCTCGCAGGCGCGGCATCGAAAAAGCTGCTGCGTCTGTCAGGACATTTTCTTCGCAACAATGAAGGCAACCTTGGAGGCATCCTCTTTCCTGTCCGGCTCCCAATCCACGTCGATCGTAAAGCCAGCTCCGGTCAGTTCCCTAACCAGTTCGGATTTGCTCAGGATGCTGACATAAGGCAGTAGCCGGAGCATTCGGCCAGCCGGGGCGATATATTTGAACAGCGTCCTCATGTCGGCAAGGCAGACTGTGCTGGAGATGAAAACGCCGCCCGGTTTCAGAAGCCTGTGAACCTTGGCCGTTGCCGCCTTGCGGTTCTCCAGCAGGTGAACAATGTTTAAACCAAGGATGACATCGAATGAAGCGTCTGGAGCCTCGAACTCTTCGATGCCGGACTGGCTGAACCTTACATTGCCAACACCCGCTGCCTGAGCCTTACCGCGAGCGATTTCGATCATTTTACCGGAAAAATCAATGGCGTGAATGTGCTGGACATGAGGCGCATGCGCCAAGGCCGTCGAGCCTGTGCCGCAGCCAAACTCCATAAGCTTCATGTCCGGGCGCAGATAATCGCGCGTAATCGCCAGCTTTTTCTGATAGGTGGCTTCGTCGGCGACCGGCTTCTTTGCATAGCCTTTCGCGATCCAGTTCCAGAAACGCGGCGAGCTTTTACGGCGCAATTCGGATTTCTTGTAAGAACCGGACAGTGCCACACTATCCTGCCTAGAGTTCATGGCTGCCATCTCCCTTATCAACGTGCATCTTTACGCTGAGCCAAGCTTGATACATGGAACATCTGTATTTCACCCAGGAGGAAGTATTAACTATTCAAAGATGTCATGTGAATTGACAGAATTCGACTGTTCTATATGCAATAATGCATGGATTGGCGTTCTGTAAAATTCGACTGGAATCGCGCGCGGGCCTTTCTCGTTACAGCCGAGGAGGGATCCCTCTCGGCTGCCGCTAAAGCCCTACGCATGTCACAGCCAACCCTCGGCCGTCAGGTCAGCGCGCTGGAAGACGAACTCGGCGTCGTTCTCTTTGAGCGCATAGGGCGCAGCCTCAAGCTAACGCCGAGCGGCCTTGAACTCGTTGACCATGTTCGCGCCATGGGCGAGGCGGCGATGAACGTTTCGCTCACCGCATCCGGGCAGACGCAGTCCATCGAGGGCAGCATTTGCATAACGGCAAGCGAAGCGTTTTCTGTACATATCTTGCCCGCCATCGTCGCCATACTGCGCGAGCAGCAACCGGGCATCACCATCGAAATCCTGGCCTCGAACCAGCTCAGCGACCTTCGCCGGCGCGAGGCCGACATTGCAATCCGACACGCGCCGCCGACAGATCTGGACCTGATTGCGAAAAAGGTCGGCGATCAGACCGCTCATCTTTTCGCCAGCAAGGACTATCTAGCGCGCATCGGTCCGCTCGACGGCCCGCAGGACATGGCACGCGCCGATTTTATCGGCTTTGATGATAATAAAGCCTTTCTAAACGGTCTCAATGGCAAGGGCGGTCTGCATCTCACAGCACGGAATTTCCCTATTCTGAGCGGTAGCCATATCGTGCATTGGGAGATGGTGAAAGCTGGTCTGGGGATCGGGGTGATGGCAACGATCATCGGTGATACCGAGCCGCGTGTCTGCCGCGTGGCGCCCTGGTTTCAAACCTTCGAATTTCCCGTCTGGCTTGTCGCGCATCGCGAAGTACAGACCAGCCGCCGCGTCCGCCTGGTCTATGAGCTGCTTGCGAGGGAAATCGCCAAGCTTTGAGCGCTTTGCCGGTATCAACTTCTGAAGCGCGGGCTGCGTATGCCGAAATAGATCACCACCATTCGCGTCACGAATACACCGACAAATGTGGTGACCGTACCGATGGCAATATGCTCCGGATTGAGCTCTGATGCCTCATTCATCAGGTAGACCGACAGAACTGCGCCCCAGAAAACAGCAATCTCGGGATATAGCTCTCCCTTGAGAAATGGCACCTCCGGGTCGGAGCGCACGACATCGCGCAGAATACCGCCGCCGGACGCCGTGATCGCGGCAAGGATCGGTCCCCAGATCCATAGTGGTTTTGCATGCGTAACAAGCGCAACGACGACACCAGTCACGGTGAAAGCCGCTAACCCGATTGCGTCGAAGATCTGGATCAGGAACTCGATCCGCTTGCGGCTGTACTGAAACAGCCTTGATCCGGCGGCTCCGAGATTACTCTCCCGAAAGAGCTGCGCGACCCGAATGACGACGAAACCGCCCAGGACAAGCACAACGATGATCTGGATGTAGATCGGCGAGGCCATAACAGCGAGTTGCTCACGGTTCGTGATCAGATCGCGCACAACGCCGCCGCCAACCGTCGGCAATGCGGCCAGAACAAGCGCTCCGAAAATATCGTAATTGTAACGCACTGCGATAAGCAGCCCTGAAAGGGCGAACACGGTCGTACCCAGCAAGTCGGCGGCGATGAACCAATCGCTTTGCAGAATGAGCGTGAGCAGCATGGGCAGCATGTACTTCTCGTTTAGTTCGCGCTCCGCACCATTCGTCCGCATGCGCCTTATCGCTTGATTGAAACGCTCAACGACCTCCGGCTCAACCGCTGCCTTGCTGAACATCAGATGCAGCGGTCCTCGCACCTTGACCGGATGCGGCTCGACCTGCCCCATCGCATCTTTCGCCAAAATGACCTGGCCGGTAGTGATCCTGTCGCTAAGATAGCCGTCAATGCGCCCGTCAAGCAGGGCTTCGAGAAGGTCATGCTCAAGCACATTTGCTGGTGGCGTCGGCCTGATGCTGACGATCTGATCGCTGTTTTCCGGATTGGCGAGAAAGGTCTGGACAGCTTTGCTGGAATAGGTCGCGCCCTGACCGACACCAAGGCGAAAGCCTGTTTGCCTGATCTTCGCAACCAGTTCTTCCGGCGTGTTAGCCGGAAGCGAAGCGCTCTTGCCGCGAGGCACGACGAGCACCATCGTCTCGTAACGTAAGGGGATGGAAAACATAGCATATGTTTCACGCTGCGGGGTCCGGCTTGCCCCCACGGCGATATCGCGCCGGCCGGTCTCGATGTCGCGCAGATGCTGGTCCCATGCCACCGCGTCCGCCTCGATCCTGTATCCAGCCTCTTTGGCTACGGCATTCAACAGCTCAACGTCCAGGCCATGCCATTGCTGGACCCCGCGAACCGTATCGACATAGGAAAAAGGAGGCCAAGCACTCCAGCCGCCGGTCAGAACGCGCCTGTCATCGGCATGCAGACCATTTGAAAACAGGCACACCAGCAAACCGGCACGCCAAAGGACCGCGGCGCATCGGTGCAGATATCGTCTCATCCCTTCAGTCTCCACTCAAAGCTACCGCGCTCAGAGGAGACTATCGGGCAATGAAAAACAATGGGTTATAATTTCCCGCAGACGGACGGCAATAATCTTAAGAGCTTCAACCGTCTACACGCCTTGATCAATATTATCATTGGCCTGGTCCAGATGGTCGTGCGCATCCTTGACGGCAGTGTCATGCGCAATCCCGACGATCGCGGCGATTTCCTGCGCCTTGAGCTTGTAAGCTGCTGTGTCAGCTTGTTTTTCAGCAAAACTGCGCGCGCGATTCAACAACGTCTGGCCGCGCTTTGTCGATTCAATCAGCGTACCATGTATGGCAATGATCGTGTCGATTGCCAAAATCGTTCCGGGCGCGAGATCAAGCTTGTCATTGTCGGCGATCCGGGCTTTCAGCTCGCCATGTGCGCTTTGGAGCCATGTGCCGAAGCCATAGATATCGTCAATTGACGGTTGCTCGACCGTGATGGAATGACGGTAATCTTTTGCAATGGAGCCAACCCAGGAAAACTCGTTTGAAAAAGACGTCAGGGCGATGAGCTTATCGACAGCCCTGATCAGAACGCCCCGGATAGCGGTAAGTTCGGAAATATCTTCAGGCGTGGCGATACCGCTTGCGGTCACCTCGGCCTTGGAATTCCCATTCATCTTGAACTGAAAGTTCGGCTCTTGATGCTCGGGAAAGCCCGCCAGCTTGTTAGCCCCCGGCGAAGGTTCGCCATGCGGCATCTCCAGCCGGCTGTTGGCGCTTTGCTGGTTGAGAACGGCCATCCCGGCAGCTTCTTCAGGAGCCTGAGACCGCGTTTCCTGTGCGCCCGGCTCCGGCCCAAGCTGAGCGGTACGCCCAGCTCCGAATTCATTGTGCCCGGCTGGCTGATGCCGATGTCCCTGCGTGGGCGCTTCGGGAAGCTGTTGTCTTGTACCACGATTATCGCTTCGGGGCGGCCACTCCGGTTCTTGCGGAGCACCGAGCGGGAAATAGCCGCCATGCTGAGGCTGATGTCCCTGCGCAGGCGCATCGGCAGGCTGGTGCCTCAACGCACGATTGTCGCTCCGGGGCGGCAACTCCGGTTGTTGCGGAGCGCCAAAGTCGGAGTAATCGCCATATTGGGGTTGATGTCCCTTTGCGGCCGCTTCTGAAGGCTTCTCTCTTACCTCACGTCCGGGCGGCCACTCCGCATCTTCGGGAGGACCAAAGTCGGAGTAATCGCCATATTGAGGCTGACCTCCCTGCGCAGGCGCTTCGGCAGGGCGCGGTCTTGCCTCACGATTGTCGGATCTGGGCGGCCACTCCGCATCTTCGGGAGGACCAAAATCGGAGTAGTCTCCATATTGAGGCTGACTTCCCTGCGCAGGCGCTTCGGCAGGGCGCGGTCTTGCCTCACGATTGTCGCTCTGGGGCGGCCACTCGGGATCGTCCGGGGCCCCAAAGGCGGCATAACCGCCAGGCTGCGACCGGTTTCCCTGCGCGGGCGCTTGGGCAGGCTGGTGCGTCACCTCCCGATTATCGCTTCTGGGCCACCACTCCGGTTCTTGCGGAGGACCAAAAGCGGAATAATCGCCATGCTGAGACCGGATTCCCTGTGCGGACGCTTCAGCAACCTGGTGTCTAATCTCACGATGCTCACTTCTGGCCGGCCATTCGGGTGGCAGAGGAGCGAATGCAGTGTTGCCACCATATTGAAGCCGCTTGCCCTGCACGGGCGCCTCAGTAACCTGCTGTTGCCTTATCTCCTGATTGCCGCCAACAGAAGACATCTCCTGCCGTTGAAGCCCTAACTGATTGAAATTCCTCTCATCATCAATTTTCAGCTGGCGTGTTTCATCTTCATTGTCTTCCGAATGATAATCGCCCCAAAGCCGCATCAGGTAAGCGTTCACCTCGCCAGGCTGGCTACGCAGGATCTGTTCCGGAAGACTGACCCAACTCTTCTCCAACTCAGGGTGCATCGAACGCCCCTCAAGCTTTTCCTGATACCAGACAACCCAGACATCGTAATATTCTTTCAGCGAACGCAGATCGTCGATAAGCTGAGTCCACAATTTCTCGATTTCCGGCGGTATGCCGTCGAGCCAGAGTGGTTGATTCTTCAACGCCCGCACGTCACGCTTCTGTTTCAGAAAGGCCAGATCCGCTTCAAATGCAGCGTTAATGATCTGAGCGCGGGCGGCAGAACCGGCCGATCGAAAGGCCGTCAAGGCAGCCGCCAGGGCGGTGGTGCTAGCAGCGCGCGTATCTGCATTTGCGGCGCGGGCCGTTGCGATAGCGGCAGCGTTCGCAGCGCGGATACACGATGTTGTGGCAGCGTCAGCGCGGTTAACCGAAGTTGCCGCCCGGTAGGTGGAGATCGTTGCGGAATCAATCATCCGCAGATCGCGTGCAAAGATTGAAATCTGATAGCATCTAAGAATAGCCAACAGATTAGCGGACCGGTCGGCTACCGGCCAATACGCAAATGGATCCCCGCCCGCCTTGCCGCGTTTTGCCAGCACCGGCATCACACGCATCGCAGCGCGCAATGCTAATGCAGCAATATCGCTCGACGGGACATCCCGTAATTTATGTCTGATTTCGTCGCTATCAACCATACTGCCCCGCCATCATCCTGATGATGACATTTGTTCAAAAGATAGCGTAAAGGTGACAATTGTTTATTTCATCGCGTCGATACGCAGAACACGATAAATCGGAAAAAAAGAAATTCCATTGCACACCTAGAGCTTTCCCCGTTTATGAAGGCTCACTCCAAAAGCTCTAAGCATTTGTTTTAAAATGCGTTTTTCCAAGAATGGCGTCCACATTTTGGAATGCGCGCTAACCTGCCTACAGCCAACGGAACGTCAGTGATCGTAAGCGCTTTTACTAAGAGACAGCGCCACGCCGAATGTGCTGTGCACACCGGGCAAACCGCAATCTTTCATAGCTAGCCCAATTTAACGCTCTACGACCTCTACCCTCAGCATGGTACACGCAGAGTGCGGCGGCAATCGAACGATCCACCATCACCATAGCGTTCTCTTTACAACTATGCTTTTCGGGCAACGCCATTCCCGTCTGACGCCAATGAAGTTTCAGGTCTTACGCACCAATAGGGGCCAGACTTACAGGCGGCTGGCTGTCAGCCGGCACGAAGAAGTCCGGCTGAAGCGGAACCCTCGGATTGACGCGGTAATGATCGAACTCACGCTGACCATGATCGTAAAGCAGCGTATCATCTATGCAGAAATTGCCGGTAAATTCTTTTGACGGCTGCGTAAAGATCAGATGAGCCGCATCCGCCAGGATCTCCGGCGTCCTGCTGGCCTGCATCAGCTTTTCACCGCCCAGCAGATTGTTAACCGCCGCCGTTGCGATCGTCGTGCGCGGCCACAGGGCGTTGACAGCAACGCCAAGCGCCTTGAACTCCGCGGACATGCCGAGCACGCACAGGCTCATGCCGTATTTTGCGATTGAATAAGCGACATGCCCCGCGAACCATTTCGCCTTCATGTCGAGAGGGGGCGACATCATCAGAATGTGCGGGTTCTCCGCCTTGCGCAGATAAGGCAGACAGGTCTTGGAGACGAGAAACGTACCGCGCGAATTGATCTGGTGCATGAGATCGTAGCGCTTCATCTCCGTCTGCGGCGTCGGCGTAAGCGAGATCGCGCTGGCGTTGTTGATGCAGATATCGATGCCGCCAAATGTCTGTGCGGTTTTCTCGACAGCTTCGGCAACATTCGCCTCCTCGCGAATGTCGCACAGCAAAGGCAGCGCCTTGCCGCCCGCTTTTTCGATGTCTTCAGCAGCGGTATAAATGGTGCCTTCGAGCTTAGGGTGCGGCTCGGCGGTCTTGGCGGCAATGGCGACATTCGCGCCGTCCTGAGCGGCGCGCAGGCCTATGGCCAGGCCGATACCGCGGCTCGCGCCGGTGATGAAGAGGGTCTTCCCCTTTAAAGTCGTCATCCTGCCCGTCTCCTTTATCCCTGTTTTATCAGCCAAATACGCGTTCAGCGAAATCGCCGCGCAGCGTTTCATGGCTGCTGAAGACGGCATGTTTCAGGCCGGCGGTAAGCGGAACCTGGGTTTCGGCGAAGTGGCGTGCGACCGTTATGTGAGCATGATGCTCGTCGCTGTCTCCAGACCTCAGCGCGGACAACGCCCCGCGGGCCAGATAAACGCCCCCGGCAGCGTGGGCGAAAAGGCGGGCATAAAACGTCGCCCCGGCCAGCGCCGCGTCCCGATCACTGGCAAGCTTGCCAAGCAGCCAGCGGCTCGTTTCTTCAAGATCATCGACCGCTGCGCTCAAACGCTCCGCCATCGTCCCGAAAACCGGTTGATTTGCGGCGCGCACATTCTCGATCGTATTGCGCAGGTCGGCGATGAAGGCCGCGATCGTCTCACCGTCATGCGAAGGCAGTTTGCGCGTTACCAGGTCGACGGCCTGAATACCGTTGGTTCCTTCATAAATCGGCGTGATGCGTGCATCGCGATAATGCTGGGCCGCGCCTGTTTCCTCGATAAACCCCATGCCGCCATGAACCTGAACGCCCTCGGAGGCGACCTCGACGGCAATGTCGGACCCGTAAGCCTTTGAAATCGGCGTCAGCAGCGCAGCAAGCGCCTCGGATGTCTTGCGCACATTTTCGTCGCCCGCATATTGCGCCAGATCGAGAGCGAGCGCATTCATTGCGCAGATCGCGCGTGCGGCGGCGATCTTCGCTTTCATGCCCATTAGCATGCGGCGCACATCCGGGTGGTTGATGATCGGCGTCATCTGGCTGGGCGGCGTATCTTCGCGCGCACCCTGATTGCGGTCCCGGGCATAGGCCAGCGCATCCTGAAAGGCGTGTTCAGCCAAGCCGACGCCCTGGACGCCGACGCCAAGACGAGCCTGGTTCATCATGGTGAACATGTAGAACAGCCCCTTATTCGGTTCGCCGATCAACCAGCCGGTCGCGCCTCCCTTGTCGCCATAGTTGAGAACGCAGGTCGGACTGCCGTGAATACCGAGCTTGTGTTCAAGCTTTGCGCAGTTCACATCGTTGCGCGCGCCCAGCGAACCGTCATCATTGACAAGAAATTTCGGTATCAGGAACATGGAGATGCCCTTCGTGCCTTCCGGCGCATCGGGCAGCCGCGCGAGCACAATATGGACGATGTTCTCCGTGAGCGGATGCTCGCCATAGGTAATGAAGATCTTTGTGCCGGAAATCCTGTAGCTGCCGTCCGGCTGCGGTTCGGCGCGCGTTTTCATGAAGCGAAGATCGGAACCGGCATGAGGCTCGGTCAACTGCATGG